>DASUAS010000213.1:0-23422 GCA_035763625.1 Acidimicrobiia bacterium | reverse complement strand
CAAGCCGACGGCCGGCAAAGGCGTGAAGGGGCTCGGCGTGGCCGCGGGAGGAACCCAGGTCACCGAGAACGGCTTCCCGCTGTTCGTGTTCTCGACCGACAAGCCGCACCAGGCCAAGGGTCAGGGGTTGACCAGCTCCGGTGGCACCTGGCATGCCCCGACGGTGAAGGTCGCCAAGAGCAAGCCGAAGGGTGGCGGCGGCAACGCCGGCACTGGCGGCGTGTCGTTCTAGTTCGACGGTCGCAGTGTCCCGCGATCCACTCGTTCCTGCTCTCGAGCCGCCACTTCCGCGCGGTCGTCACGAGCGCAACGCGTCACGTCGGCGGCGGTACTCGTCCTCGTCGATCTCGCCACGGGCAAAGCGCGCCGCGAGCAGATCCTCCGCTGATTGCGGTCCGGACGCGTTCGTTCGAGCGGTACCCGACGAAGTTGTCATGCGCACGACGGCGAACACGGCCAAGCCGACCAAGATCACGAGGACGACGGCTCCGATCAACCAGGCCCACCAATGACCACCGCCGTTGCCCATGTCGTCGCGGTCCATCATCTGCGCAAGCACCAGAAGCATGACTCGAGCCTGGTCGCCGGACGAGGTTGGAGCCAGGGCCGAACGTCCCGACCGCGGGCTCGAAGCACGCTGTCGGGTCATCGAGATCACCGGTCTGATCTTCCGATCACCTGGCCGGCCTGCCGCACGGTGCGAACGGTGACGTCCAGTAGGGCCTACCGAACCCCCGCTGACCTCGGGACGTTCGGCCCTGCCGGTCGAGCTCGCGAGTGACCAGCATGAAGAGCATGCTCGCGGTGCCCGCCCAGATGATGGATCGCGGCGACCGGCAGCACACCGAGGTCGACGCGCTCACGGTTCGGGTTCGCGGGAATGCCGAAGCGATCTTGCTCGGTGTCGCCATCACGCTGCTCGTGGCTGGTGGTGTCCTGTATCTCTCGGGCTCCGAGTCGGTGGCGCGGGCGGTGTGGGGAGTCGACACCGCCATTGGCATCGTGCCCGCGTGCTGGTGGGTGATCGACGCAGCCCGGCACCGGCGTCTGGGGGTCGATGCACTTGCCGTGCTCGCCCTCGTCGGCACACTCGTCATCGGTGAGTACCTCGCCGGCGCAGTGATCACGGTCATGCTCGCGAGCGGTCGCGCGCTGGAGGCACGTGCCGCGAGAAGGGCCCGACGCGAGCTCCGTTCGATCCTGGAGCGCGCCCCGCAGGTCGTGCATCGCTACGAGGCAGGCGCGCTCACAGCACCGCTGATCGGGGATGTCCAGCGCGGCGATCTGCTCCTCGTCGAGCCGGGCGAGGTGGTCCCCGTCGATGGTCTCGTCGAGTCCGACGCCGCGGTCC
Source organism: Acidimicrobiia bacterium (assembly GCA_035763625.1). Taxonomy (GTDB): domain Bacteria; phylum Actinomycetota; class Acidimicrobiia; order IMCC26256; family DASPTH01; genus DASUAS01. Next base: position 22,071 of record DASUAS010000213.1, on the reverse strand, counting down.
TCGACGAGAGCGCGCTCACCGGCGAGCCGCTGCCGGTCACCCGCGCGCCGGGAGACGCGGTACGTAGCGGCGTCGTGAACGCGGGCAGCCCGTTCAACCTGCGAGCGACGACCACCGCGGCCGACAGCACGTATGCCGGCATCGTTCGACTCGTCTCAGGAGCTGAGGCCTCGAGCGCACCGTTCGTGCGCCTCGCTGACCGCTATGCCGGTGTGTTCCTCGCCCTCGCTCTCGCGGTCGCGGCGATCGCCTGGACCATGTCGGGCGATCTCGAACGCGCGGTCGCAGTCCTGGTGGTGGCGACCCCATGTCCACTGATTCTCGCCGCGCCCATCGCGATCGTCTCGGGTCTGGCGCGCGCTGCGCGCCGAGGCGTCGTCGTGAAGGGTGGCGGCGCGCTCGAGCAACTCGCCGCCGGCGAGATCCTCCTCTTCGACAAGACGGGCACGATCACGACCGGGCATCCGCGCGTCACCGACATCCTCCCGACAGCTGACATGACCGCCGATGATGTGCTGCGATACGCGGCGAGCCTCGATCAGGTGTCCCCACACGTCCTCGCTGCCGCCGTCGTCCGTGCCGCCCACACGCACGACCTCACGTTGGCGCTTCCCGACGAGGTCGAGGAGGTGCCCGGCCATGGCGTGCGTGGAATCGTCGAAGGCCATCCCGTGGCGGTCGGGAAGGCCGACTGGACGTGCGTCGGGAGCCGCTCGTCCTGGGCTCGCAGCGTTCGACGCCGTGCCGAGGTCGACGGTGCGCTCACGATCTTCGTCGCTGTCGACGGCGCTCCTGTCGGGGCACTGCTGCTCGACGACCCGGTACGGCCCGACGCGGCCCGGACCATGCGCCAGCTGCGCCGTGACGGCATCCGACGCATCGTCATGGTGACCGGTGATCGTGAAGAGAACGCGCAGACGGTCGGTGCCGTGATCGCCGTCGACGACGTGCTCGCCGATCGCACCCCGGCCGAAAAGGTCGATGCCGTCCGGCTCGAACAACGCAACGGTCACACGATCATGGTCGGCGACGGCATCAACGACGCGCCGGCGCTCGCGCTCGCGGACGTCGGGGTCGCGGTCGGCGCACGTGGCGCGACCGCGTCATCGGAGGCCGCGGACATCGTGCTCACCGTCGACCGCCTCGACCGGCTCGGTGAGGCTCTCGTCATCGCGCGGCGCAGTCGGCGCATCGCGGTCCAGAGCGTCGTCGTCGGCGTCGGGCTCTCGCTCGGCGCCATGGTCGCCGCCGCGCTCGGCTACCTGCCCCCCGTGTGGGGTGCGCTCTTCCAGGAGGTCATCGACGTCGCTGTCATCCTCAACGCGTTGCGGGCGCTGCGCGACACCACCTCCGCGAGCCGGCTCAGCGCGCAGGAGACGGCACTCGCGCGACGCTTCGGTGCCGAGCACAGGGTCCTGCGGCCCGACCTCGGGCGCATCCGCGACGTCGCCGACCAGCTCGACGCGGCACGGCCCGCAGAATCGCTCGCAGCCGCGCGCGACGTCCACCGGTTCCTCGTCGACGAGCTCGAGCCGCACGAGCAGGCCGAGGACCACGACTTGTACCCGATGCTCACGCGAGTGCTGGGCGGCAACGACCCGACCGCGACCATGAGTCGCGCCCACGTCGAGATCTCGCACCTGATCCGCCGCCTCGGCCGCGTCCTCGACGACCTCGAGCCCGACGGACTCGAGGCTGACGACGTCACCGAGCTCCGGCGCCTTCTCTATGGCCTGCACGCGATCCTGCAGCTGCACTTCGCCCAAGAAGACGAGGGCTACCTCTCGCTCGTCGACGACGAGGTGACGGTGAGCAACATCCAAGGATCTCTCGCGGGCTGAGACCTGCCGAATGGCCCTCGGCGCGAGCATCATCCTGGCTGATCCACGCATCTTCGACCGTGGCGGAGGTGTCGGTGTGCGAACATCGCGTGCGTGCGCCCGGACGACCCGAATCTCGGTCCCACCGCGATCACCATCGGCTGCGTGAACTTCGAGGCCGTCCCACGTGACAAGGCCGCGACGCTCGAGAAGATGGAGGCATTCGTCGTCGAGGCCGCGGCGCGCAGATGCCAGCTCGTGATCTTCCCGGAGCTCGCCCTGAACACCTGGGGCTCGTGCGCCGAATGCAGCGACGCCCACCGTCCCTGCGCCTGGCACCGCGCGGAGGCCGAGGTCGCCGACGGACCTGCCGCCCAGGCGGTGGTCGACATGGCTGGGGCGCGTGGTGTCCACGTGATCTACGGCTTCGAGGAGGCGAGCGACCCCGACACGAACGCGATCTTCAATTCCGTGAACGTGGTCGCGCCCGACCGTCTGGTCGGCACCTACCGGAAGCTCCACCTCGGCATCCCGCTCGAGACCGACCGCTTCACGCCCGGCGATGCGCTCCCGGTGTTCGACACCGACCTCGGCCCGATCGGCGTCTCGATCTGCTACGACTTCTACCAGGGCCCCGAGCTCAGCCGGATCCTCGCGCTGAAGGGCGCTCGCCTCATCGTCAACCCGACCGGTCGTTCCGACTTGCCTCGTGCCCGTGAGCACCTGGAGCAGGTCACGCTGGTGCGTGCACACGAGAACCTGGTCGCCACCGCGTCGGCGAACCGCGTCGGTGATCGCCACGGGCCCCCGGCGTGGGCCGGAGGAAGCGTGATCGCCGCGCCCCGGTTCCCCGGCTTCCCCGTCACCTTGGCGCGCGCCGGGGCCGAGGAGGAGCTGATCACGGCCGACCTCGACTTCGCCGCGATCGCCGAGTGGTACGACGTGTTGCCATGGCGCGAGTGGCGCGCCGGTCCGCAGCGTCCGGTGAGCCGGTTGGTCGCATCCGAGCTGTTGCGACTGGCCGGGCCCGACTGACCCGGCGGCGCCGCACGCACCTCGACCGACACGGCACGGTAGGGTCGCCGGATGTACATCGGGATCGGTGTGTTCGCTGTCCTGGCCATCATCGTCGTGTTCGCAGGCACGGTCGCCATGAAGCGACGTCGCGAGTACGGGGACGCCGACGGCGACGGCGAGATGGGCGAAGCCGAGTTCCGGAAGTACGAGGGTTTCGACGACTGAAGCATCGTCGGGACCTCGACAACCATCGGATGCTGTCGGCCCACACCTCGTAGGCGCGACATCGCGCTCAGGAGCACTAGCGTGCGCGCGTGCTCACCGCCTTCGTGTTGATCTCTGCCGAACCCAACCGCATCGCTGATCTCGCGACGGAGCTCGCGGAGGTCGACGGCGTCGCCGAGGCGTATTCCACGGCGGGCGACGCCGACATCGTGGCCATCGTGCGTGTGCAACACCACGAGGCGCTGGCCGACGTGGTCACGAAGCAGATCGCCTCCCACCGCGGCATCGTCGCGACGCGCACGCTGGTCGCGTTCCAGGCGTTCAGCCAGCGCGACGTCGCCGCGATGTGGGAGTTCGACTGACCCCACCTCACGCCGCGCCGAACCACGTCGCGAGCGCGCGGGCAACCCGGGGTCGGTGACGTCTCCGGCCCATCATGCAGCAACGTGAAGACGCGGTCACTCGCGCACCGCCTTCGGGCAATGGCTCCGTGTCGCCCTCGGTGCGGTCATGATGGGTGGCGATGCGATCGCTGACGACTGACTACCTGGTCGTCGGTGCCGGCGCCATGGGCATGGCCTTCACCGACGCGCTGATCGATCACGCCGACGTCCATGTCACCCTCGTCGACCGTCGCTACGCCGCGGGCGGGCACTGGCACGACGCCTATCCGTTCGTCCAGCTCCACCAGGCGTCGCTGTTCTACGGCGTGGCGTCGACCGTGCTCGGTACCGGCGCCGTGCAGCAGCAGGGCCCGGAGTCGGGTCTGCACGAGCGGGCGCGGCGTTCGGAGATCCAGGCGTACTACGACGACATCCTCCACCGCCGGTTCCTCGGCACCGGCCGGGTCTCGTTCCTCGCCGCGAGCGAACACCACTCCGATGGGAGGCGACACGTCGTCACCTCCCGGGTGTCCGGCGAGCAGGTGGAGGTGCAGGTACGACGCCGCGTCGTCGACGCGGCCTACCTCGCACCGACGATCCCGGCGACGACTCCTCCGCCGTTCGGTGTCACCGACGGGGCGCGCGTCGTGCCGGTCCACGAACTGGCCGACGTGGTCGACGCGCCGCAGGAGTACGTGATCGTGGGCGCGGGCAAGACCGCCACCGACGCGATCGTGTGGTTGCTCCTCAACGGCGTCGAACCCGACCGCATCGTGTGGGTCCGCGCGCGTGATCCCTGGATGCTCGACCGTGCGGTCGTGCAACCCGATCCCGCGGTGGCGGTGGGGCTCGCGGCCGACATCATGACGGCAGCGGAGGACGCGACGTCGCTCGACGACATGTTCCTCCGCCTCGAGGCCAGCGGCGTGATGCTCCGCGTCGACCCGGACACCGTCCCGACGATGGCCAGGACGCCGACGCTCGGGACATGGGAGCTGGACCTGCTGCGCAGCATCGAGCGGGTCGTCCGCCTGGGGCACGTCCGCCAGGCCGCGCGCGGCGAGCTCCTGCTCGACCGCGGTGCCGTCCCGGTGGCCGACCGCGCGCTCGTCGTGCACTGCGCGGCCTCCGGTCTCCAGAACCCGCCCATGGTGCCGATCTGGAGATCGGACACGATCCGGCTCCAGACCATCCGGGTCGGGTTTCCCTGCTTCTGCGCCGCGCTGGCCGGCTACGTGGAAGCGACCCGCGACGACGACCGGGAACGCAACCGGCTCTGTCCGCCCAACCTCTACGGCAACAGCCTGGCCGAGTGGACGCGGATGCAAGCTCGGGGCGCCGTCGCCGCCGCGACCTTCGGCGCCGAGCCCGACATCGCCGAGTGGGCCAACCGCTGCGCCCTGAACCCCGCACGCATCGAGGCGTCGCAGCGCGACGAGCCCGCCGTGCAGCGCGCCGCCACTCGTCTCGGCGAGCACCGAGCGCGAGGTCTCGCTCGGCTCTCGGCGCTCGGGGGCGAGGCGTCCGACTGAACGGCTTCCTACCGGGGGATCGTCCGACCGGCTGCCGCCATCAAGCGCTCGGTGTCGGTCGCGTCACCGGGGACTGCGGCGACGGCCTGGATCAGGCCGTGCTCCCGAGCCGCGTCGGTGCACGTCGCCTCGACGACCGCGGTGATCGCGGGCATCTCCTCGGGCGCGAACTCGAGCGCGCGCCCGACGCTGGCGGCCACGTCCCACGCGTGGGCCAGCGCGTCGATGGTCGGGAAGTTGATCACGATCGAGCCGGGGAGCTCACCCAACGGGGTGACGTGCGTCTGCGCCAGCACACCTTCGGTGCGCCACAACGCCATCGCCTGACGCACGACGTCGTCGGCGAAGCGCGAGAGATCGCCTTCGTACGCGACTGCGCCCATCGTGTCTTCGGGTGAGACGAGGTGCTCGCCCGTGACCATGCCGGCCCACAGGAGCTGGTTGTTCAGCGCGTGGCTGGCCAGCTCGCGCACCGTCCACGGCGCGCAGTTGCTGACCGTGCCCATCTGCGAATCGGCGAGCGCAGCTACGGAGCGCTGCAGCTCGTGGAGCGAGTACTCGAGCGTGTCCAACTGGGTCACGGAACGCACCCCCCTTGCCGGAGGTGCACGCTAGCCGTGCACCTCCGGCGGGGTCAGGAGTCGGGTGGGAAGGAGCGCTCAGGCGCGTTCGACCTCGCACTCCTTGGGATCGATGTGCCCGAGGTTCTCCACCACCTTGAACGTGCCGCCCTCCGACCGGGCGATGTACATGTTCAGGCGAACGTGATGCTGTCCGGGCACCATCTCGGCCGGGCCGCCGGGGCCCTGAGCGAGCCGGGCGTGGTCGAGCGCGGCCACGATGTCGTCCTGGTTCAGCGAGCCGGCCTCGTTGACCGCCGCCTCCCAGAATTTCAGCGCCCGGTACGTCCCCGAGCACGCGCTGCCGGCCGTGAACATCGCGCTCCCGGGGAAGAGACCCTCGTACCGGTTGAGCAGCTCGATGCTGAACGCGTCGTCCACGTCGCGGTAGTAGTCGAGGCACCCGTACAACCCCTCGACCTGATCGGCCGGGACGAGGTTGAGGAAGTTCTCGTCGAAGTACGTGCACACGATGGTGCCGCCCCGGGCCGTGAAACCCGCGCGATGGAGCACCTCGAGGAACGGCGTCAGTCCCGGCGGGACGATCGTGTTGAACACGACCTCGGCATCCGTCGCCATGATGTCGTCGACGACCCGTTCGTAGTCCAGATGGTCCATCGGGAAGTACTGCTCGCCGACGATCTCGCCACCTCGGGCGGTCACGACCTCACGGACCTTCTTGTTCAACGTGTGCGGCCAGATGTAGTCGGCTGACGGCAGGTAGAACCGCCGGGCGCCGGTCTCCTCCATGAGCCAGGGGAACAGCGGCTCCACCTGCTGCGCGGGTACCGGGCCGGTGCAGAAGACGAGAGGGTGGCACTCCTGACCCTCGTACTGCTCGGGGTAGAGGTAGAGCTTTCCTGCCTGGTCGACGACCGGACCCTTGATGGCCTGGCGGGTGGAGCTGTAGATGCCCCCGACGACGACGTCGACGCCCACGCGCTCGACGAGCTTCGTCGCCACCGTCTCGGCCACGGCGTCGTCGGTCGCGCTGTCCTCGACGAACAGCTCGACCGGACGACCGAGCAGGCCGCCACGATCGTTGATGTCGTCGATCACCATCTTGGCGACGTTGGCGTTGGCGACGCCCATGAACGAGAGGGGACCGGTCTGATCGGTGATCAGGCCGACACGAGCGGGACGGTTGATCGTGCTCATCGTCGCTCCCTCACGCCCGGTACGTGCCGAGGAACAGCGCGGCCTGCGGCTGGTCGAGGTGGCCGGCTTCCTTGATGACCGGCAGGACGTCGGGGTCGGAGACGAAGCTCGCCCATCCGGCCTCGTCCCAGTCGAAGAACGCCCAGACGCGGTGCTCTTCGCTCGGGTCGCGGAACACGTTGGCACCCTTGCAGCCGTGGAGCGCGCGCTTCTCCGCGCCCTTCGTCGCGAACACGTCGAGGAACCGCTCGACGTCCTCGACCTGCGTCGTCGCCAGGATCATGACTTCCCCTTCCGGAGTGGATCGCAGTGGATCTCGGGTTGCCGACCGGTGGGTCGGCGTGGGGTCATTCTCCGGAACGGCCGCGGTCAGGGCATCGGTAGACCTACCCATTTCCCCGGGTGGGGGTTCAGGCCACGACGCCGTCGACGACGTCGTGGGCGACCGCCCAGCGGGTCGCCGCGGCCCGGCTGGACACGCCGATCTTCGTGTAGATGTTCTGGATGTGGTGCTCGGCGGTCCGCGTCGAGATGAACAGCTGCGACGCGATCTCGCTCGACGTGCGCCCGTCGGACACGAGCCGGAGGACTTCCACCTCGCGACGGCTCAGGCCTCCCGGCCGCGCCTCGCGCGCCTGCGGGCCCGGCTCGCGTCGGGCGACCTCGATCTGCTGGCGCGCGTATACCGCAGCGCGGTTCAGATCGAGCGCAGCCCCCGCCGCGGTCAGGTCCGCGGCACGGGCGGCACCGAGCCTGGCTGCGACCCGCTCGCCGAGCTCGGCGAGCTCGGGAACGTGGTGGACGCTCGACGCCTCGCGCGATAGCGCACCGACCAGCAACGCCGCGGGCGCCAGGCGCTCGAGCCGTTCGAACAACGCGGGCACACTGGCGAGGGTGATGATCAGCTGCGGCACGTTGCCCGCATGTTGGAACGCCGCGATGGCGTCGGCGAAGAGGACGAGCGCCGTCTCGGCATCACCGTCGGAGGTGTGGAGGCGGGCGGCGTCGCGGGCGAGGAATCCTTCGAAGAACTGCACACCATGCTCACGGACGAAGGCCACGCCTTCGTCCCACGCGGCAAACGCGCGACGCACGTCGGCCTTGGAGAACGCCATGCCTGCGATCCACAGCGCGTAGGAGATCCAGTACGGGTTCCCGAGCGCTCTCGCGGCCACGACCGATTCCTCGGTGAGCGCGAGTGCCTCGTCGATCCGTCCGCACGACTGCAACCCGTCGACGTAGGCCGCGAGGCCATAGCCGCGATCGCGACCGTACCGGCGCGCGATCTCACCGGTGAGCTCCGTGTAGCGATCGAGGTCACCGCAGTACACCGAACCGAGGGCCTCGACGAAGGACGCGTACCCGGGTTCACACGAGTCGTAGCGCGGGTCGCGCTCGAGCTCGGTCGCCCGGTGCGCGTGCTCGCGCGCGGCTTCGGCGCGGCCCGCGAAGCACGCGTATCCCGCCGCGGTGTAGAGGCGCGGGAGGCGGCGGACGTCGGCCTCGGTGGCGGCCCCCAGCAGCGCCTCGGCCCACGCCAGCGTCTCGAAGAGCTGCACCGAGAAGCCCATGAGCGCGGAGTGCGCGGCGACGTCGGTCGCCCGCGCCACCTCGCCGCGCCGTGCGCTCCACTGGTACGCGACGCGCAGGTTGCCCAGCTCGGTCTCGACCCAGTCGACGACTTCGCGCCAACCCGGACCGTTCCATCGTTCCCATCGGGTCATGGCGGCCTCGGCGAAGTGCTCGGCGTGACGGTCGCGCGTGCGTTCGAGCGTGCCCGTCTCGGCGAGGCGATCCTCGGCGAACTGGCGGATGGTCTCGAACTGCCGGTACCGGGTGCGGGCCGCGCGGTGATCGGCGACGACGAGCGACTTGCGGACCAACGAGTCGAGTTGACGGAGGATCTCGACGTCGTCGTCGCCGTCGGCGACCGCGACGACGCTCGCCAGCTCGAAGCTGCCGGCGAACACCGACATCGAGCGCAGCAGTTCCCGTTCGTCGGCCGCGAGGAGGTCGTACGACCACGCGACCGTGTTGCGAAGCGTGAGGTGGCGTTCGGGTCCCAGGTCTGTGCCCTGCAGGAGTCGGAAGCGATCGGCCAGTCGGTCTCGGACGTCGGGGGCACTCATCGCCGCCATCCGTGCCGCGGCCAGCTCGATGCCGAGTGGGAGTCCGTCGAGGCTCTCGCAGATCTCGGTCACCGCGGCGGCGGTCTCCAGGTCGCGGAGACCGAAGTCGGGTCGCACCGCGCGCGCCCGGTCGACGAAGAGGGTGACGGCATCCGACATCTCGCCGCCCTCGAGCGCGAGCGGTGCAACCGTGAACGGCACTTCGTCGTCGAGTCCGAGGACCTCCCGCGACGTGGCGAGGATCTTGACGTCGCCGTGCAGGGCGAGGATCGCTCGGAGCACCGATGCCACCGCGGACACCACGTGTTCGCAGTTGTCGACCAGGAGGAGCATCTGTCGACCGCCCAACGCGTCGGCGATCGTGTCCAGGAGCGGGGCGTCGCCCTGCGGTGTGATGCCCAGCGCGGTCGCGATCGCCGCGGGGACGGACGCGGGCTCGCCGACGGAGGCGAGCTCGACGATCCACACGCCGTCGGGGAGCTCGCCGGCCACTTCGGCGCCGACCTCGACGGCCAGCCGCGACTTGCCGACGCCGCCGAGGCCGGTCAGGGTGACGAGCGGGTTGGACCTCACGAGCTCGGCGATGTCCGTGACGACCGGTTCGCGACCGACGAGTGAGGTCAGCTGCCGCGGGAGGTTGCCCGGGAAGTCGTCGACGCTGCGGAGCACGGGGAAGTCCATCGGGAGGCCGTCGGCGACCAGTTGGTACACCGACATCCGACCGTGGAGCGCGCGGAGCCGGTGCTCGCCGAGTGACCGCAACATCACCCGGTCGCGCAACAGCATCTCGGCCGCATCGGAGACGAGGATCTGACCTCCGTGTGCCAGCGACAGCAACCGGGCCGTACGACTCACCTCGCTCCCGACGTAGTTGCGATCACGTTCGATCGCGTCGCCCGTGTGCAGTGCCATGCGCACCATGAAGTTGACGAACGGGTCGTCGCGCAGCTGCTCCTGACACTCGATCGCGGCGGCCGTCGCGTCGGCAACGCTCGAGAACGCGGCGGAGAATCCGTTGCCGGCGATGCCGAACACGTAGCCGCCGTGGCGCTCGATCGTCCCCCGCACGATCCCGTCGTGGATCCGCAGTGCCGCGGCGGCGTCGGTGGAACCTTCGCCCCACGGACGGGTGGCGTCGTCGATGCCGGTGAAGAGGAACGTCACCGTGCCTCCAGGACGACCGCGCGGCATGCTCGAACGGTAACGCAGCACGGGTTGCGGGTGCCGCGCCGCGTCGTGCGTCCGGCTGCTCCCGCGCGGCCGTCAGGAGGTGACGGTCGGCGCTGCCTCCTCGTCGTGACGGCGGAACCGCTTCGTGAGCGCGTCGACGTGTCGACGGGTGCCGACCAGGAGCTGCTCGACCCGGCTCGGACCCGTTGGTCCGCCGTCCGCCGGCACCCGCGCCGAGCCCACCGGTGCCGACACCACGGGCGCGGGGAGCTCCGGCGCGCGGAGCGGTGACTCGGCCGGCGCAGGACTCAGGGGATCCACCGATGCCGACGCCGGACCCCACCACGCCTCCGCTTCGTCCTCCGGTTCGTCGAGCACCTGTGGGGTCGGTGTCGGGCGGCGAGCGAGTACGACGCGCAACGATCCGGCGACGCGCGACGAGAACGACTCGAACGTCGCCGAGACCGACCTGCGCAACGGCAACCTCACGACGCGTCGCAGGCCGTGGAGTGAAGCCACCGATTCGTCGCGCAACATCACCATCAGGGCGCCGCACCCAGCCGCGGCGAAGATCACGATTGCGCCGAGCGTGCTCCGGGGGAGTGCCAGCCCGAGCGCGACACCGAGCGCGGCGAGCGACGTGCCGAGGACCGCGGTGCGATGGACGCGGCGCCGCTCCAGACGACGGATCCGACGAGTTTCCATCCTGCCTCTCTTCAGGTTGGCGACTCGCCCGCTTCGGTCGTCGAGTGTAGGAAGCCCGGTGCGCTCTGGGCCTGGGTTGCCGGGAGTTGAGGTCGCGTTGAGGAACCGCGTGCCCGCCTCACTCCGCTCGGTGCAGCACGTCGGCGGCGCGCGGGAGCTCGGCTCGTGAGCGGTCGACCAGGATCGGTGACGCGGGCCGCGACGAGATCGCACCCGGTGGCACGTCGTCGGCGGCGGTGAGCGCGTGCACGAACGCCTCCACCACCGAGTCGGGTCGGTCGTTCTGCACGTAGTGGTTCGCTTCGGGGATGAAGTAGAGGGAGTTGCGCCCGGGCTTGCGCCGCATGAACGCGTCCCACACGTGGTTCACGACGCGGGGCGGCGCGACGGTGTCGCAGATCCCCCAGAGGAAGGTCGTGGGCACGTCGACGGCCGCGAGTGCGTCGAGCCAGGTCGTCTCGTCGTTGCCGCGCTCGACCAGGTACTGGATGGTCTCGTGCAGCACCGGGAGCCCGCCGCCGTGCGCGAAGACCGTCGCCAGCGCCTGGACCTCCGGATCGTCGGGACCGCGTGCGGGCGTATAGGTCGTCTGCCCCATGCCTTCGGCGAGCTGCTGCGGCGTCGCCTGCGCGAGCAGGGCCGGGCCGGTCGCGGGGTCGAGCATGAGGAGCTGGGCCCGGGTGAGGTTCGACAGCGGCAGGAAGAGGTTGGCGTTCGAGAGGAACAGGTGCTCGAGCCGTACCTGCGACTCGACGCGTGTTGCATGGATCATCGCCACGCTCGAGCCGCGGTCGTGGGCGAACATGATCATCGACTCGAGCCCGAGCACCTCCGACACGTAGTGCTCGAGCAGCTCGGCGTCGCGCCTCAGGCCGTAACCCCAGCCGAGCGGCTTGTCGGAGAACCCGAAACCGGGGAAGTCGAGGGCGCAGACGCGGTGGCGATCGCTGAGCTGCTGCGCGACGTCGAACCAGTCGACGCTGCTGGTCGGGAACCCGTGCACCAGCACCACCGGCGGCGCGTCGACGTCGCCGAGCTCGACGTGGAAGACCTCCACCGCGGCCGCGCCGCCACCCGCGGGCACCCACCGGAAATGGCCGCCCCGGTTGCGCCACACCTCGGCGCGGTTCACGTCAACCGACCGTGGGCGAGGGTGTGGGCGCGGGCCGGGGGCTGATCGTGCCGTCACCGTCGACGGCGGTGTCGGCCATGGCCTGGCCGTCGTGCGCGACCACGTCGATGTCGTCGGGATGTGTGCGGGCACGAGCGGGGAGCCAGATCAGCGTGGCGATGCCGCCGATCACCGCGACGACCGCGGCCACCAGGACCGCGGCGTGCATGCCGTGCACGAAGCTGGTCTGGGCGGCGTCGACGATCCGCCCCGCGAACGGCTTGGCCGAGGGCGTGCCACGCGCGACGCCGAGCGCGCTGCCGAGCGAGTCCTCGATCTTGGCCAGCAGCGAGCCCGGGACGTGGCCGAGGAGGAGGTCCTGCACCTTGGGTCGGAACGCCGAGGCCAGGATCGACCCGAGCAGCGCGACCCCGACCGCGCCGCCGACCTGCCGGGTGGTGTCGTTCATCGCCGAACCGACGCCCGCCTTGGCCCGGGGGAGCGACCCCATGATCGATTCCGTGGCCGGGGCGACGACGTGCGCCATGCCGAACGCGCTGAGCGCGGTGACCGCGACCACCCAGTACGCCGAGCTGTCGGTCTGGAACGTCGCCATGAGCACGAGCGACACCGCGAGGATGAAGAGCCCGATGGAGACGACGGCCTTGCTGCCGAACTTGTGCACCCATCGGGTCGACAGCGGAGCGAAGATCATGAGCACGATCGACTGGGGCAGGAAGATCGCACCGGCCTCGACGGTGGAGTAGCCGAGCACCTGTTGCGTGTACTGCGTGAGCAGGAAGATGGTGCCGAACAGCGCGAGGAACGCGAGCGTGATCGCACCGCTGGCCGCGGAGAAGCGGGGGTTCTCGAAGAAGTGCACGTCGAGCATCGGGTTCGAGCACTTCAGCTCCCAGACGAAGAACCCGGCGAGCACCGCGCCACCCACGACGAAGCCGGCGAGGATCGACGGGGAGGTCCAGCCGGTGCTCGGACCCTCGATCACCGCCCACAACAAGACGGTGAGACCTGCGATCGACAGGATCGATCCGAGGGGGTCGAGCCGTCCGGCGTGCGGATCCTTGGAGTCGGGCACGAGCAGGTACCCGGCGAAGAGCGCGACCGCGACGACGGGGACGTTCACCAGGAACACCGAGCCCCACCAGAAGTGCTCGAGCAGCACGCCGCCGGCGATGGGGCCGACCGCGATGCCGATCGCCGACACGCCGGCCCACACGCCGATCGCCTTGGCGCGCTCGCGCGGGTCGTGGAACACGTTGGTGAGCACCGACAGCGTCGCCGGCATGATCGCCGACGCGCCGATGCCCATCAACGCCCGGGTGCCGATGAGCACCGTCGCCGACGGCGCGAACGCCGACATCGCGGAGCCGGCCCCGAAGATCAGCAGACCGATGGTGAGGAACCGGTAGCGACCGAACCGGTCGCCGAGGCTGCCCGAGGTGAGGAGGAGCCCGGCGAAGACGATGGTGTACGCGTCGACGATCCACTGCAGCTCGCTCGCGCTCGCGCCGAGCCCGCCCGCGCCGGTCGGCTTCGCCAACGTGGGGATGGCGACGTTGAGGATCGTGTTGTCGATGCCGATCACCATGAGGCTCAGGCACAGGACGAGCAGTGTGAGCCAGCGGCGACGGTGCGCGATCTCGGGATCGGTGAGTCGCCCGAGCATCGCGTTCCTCCCTGCAGTCGGCGGCTCCGGGTCGAGCACTTCGTTCGACGACCCCGTACCGAAAGGACGCTACCCGGAGTCCGGCGAGCCACCCGAAGGCATTGTGGTGGACCGATGACTTCCATCCCGGCGCATGGTCCTACCTCACATGAGCAGCTTCGACGCAGCCCGGGCCCGACGGATCGGCCACTCGGTCACGCAGCACGTCGACGCCGACGACGTCGGGGGAGTGGCATGGCTGGCCGCCTGCGGGGACGACGTGCACGCCGGCACCGCCGGCCGGCTCACCCGCGGTGACGCCGCCGCGGTCGAGCGGGACACCGTGTTCCGCATCGCGTCGATCACCAAGCCGATCACCGCGGTCGCGGCGCTGATCCTGGTCGAGGAACACCGTGTGCGCCTCGACGATCCCGTCGACGCCCTGCTCCCGGAGCTCGCCGACCGGCGCGTCCTCGTCGACGGGCGCGGTCCCATCGACGGCGACACCGAGCCCGCGCGGCGCCCCATCACGTTGCACGACGTCCTCACCTTCCGCACCGGACTGGGCATCGACTTCGCGGCGCCGTTTCCGCAGCCCCTGATGCTCGCCATGGACGAGCTCGGCATCGGCACCGCGCCACCGGCGCCGCAGGTCGCGCCCGAGCCCGACGAGTGGCTGCGCAAGCTCGCGACGCTCCCGCTGCTCCACCACCCCGGCGAGCGATGGACCTATCACCACAGCGCCGACATCCTCGGCGTGCTCATCGGCCGCGCCGCCGGGCAACCGTTCTCGGACGTCCTGCACGAACGGGTCTTCGAACCGCTCGGCATGGTCGACACCGCCTTCGCGGCGCGTGATGTCGCTCGGCTCGGGTCGTCGTACGAGCGCGACCCGGCGACCGGGGAGCCGGTCGTGTTCGATCCGCCGTCGGGGCAGTGGTCGACGATGCCCGCGTTCCCCTCCGGCGGCGGTGGTCTCGTCTCGACGCTCGGCGACCTCCACGCGTTCGGTCGCATGTTGCTCGCAGGCGGTCGCCGGCCCGATGGTGGGCATCTCCTCTCGCGCGCCGCGGTCGAGGCGATGACGACCGATCAGCTCGGGGTGCTCGCCGGTGCGCCGGGCCCGGCCCCGGACGCCGCGCAGGGATGGGGCTTCGGGGTCGGTGTCCAGGTGCGTCGCACCGGGTTGGGTCCGACGGTGGGGACCTACGGGTGGACCGGTGGCCTCGGGTCGTCGTGGGCCAACGATCCCAACCACGGCGTCGTCGGCATCATCCTCACCACCGACGCGTTCGCCAGCGCGTTCCCGCTGCCCGCGGTCATCCAGGACTTCTGGACCGACGTCTACGCCGCGCTGGAGTGACGCTCAACGCTTCTTCGTCTTGCCGCCCTTGAACAAGTCGCGCCAACTCGTGGCCTCGATCTCCACGTCGTACTTCTTCGCCGCGGCCTTGATGCGACGCCATGCCCGATCGCGCTCGGAGTCGCTCACGCCTTCGACCTGGTCGAAGCGCGCCACCGCGTTGCGCACGTGCTTGGCGTCGGTGAGCGGCTCCTTGCGCTCGTCGGGGAACGCGAACTTCGACGCCGGGAGGTCGTTCTGCTCGGCGGTGCTCAGCCCGGGCGGGCGCTTCGGCCCCTTGCCGCCGTGCGCGCGGTCGCTCTGCGCTTGACGCGCCTTCTCGAGGTTCTTGCGGGCGGCTTGCTTCTGCTTCGTGGTCGCCATGCCAGCACCCTTCCTCGTCGTCGTGCGGGCGATCCGCCGCATGATCGTGCCGATGATCGTGGTGGTGTACCCGGACCTGACGACGACGACGCCCGCTCGCCTCACCCACCCGCCATCAGACGTCGGGGAAGCAGGCCTGTGAGCCAACGACTGCAAGGCCGTGGATCACCGGTGCCGTCGTCGAAGACCGCTGCTTCCGTCTCGCTGAACATCAGCTGCGAACGGTCGGTCGTGTGGTCGAGGCCGACGAGATGTCCCAGCTCGTGTCGGACGGTGGCGCGCACGACCGCACGCACCGGTCACGTGACCGATGAGATCGCGAACGCCGTTCTCGTCCGACCCGCCACCAACACGGGCGCCCAGCGCGACGCGAGACCGTCGGCCGGCGCGCCAGTCGGGTTGTAGCTACGTCGGGACGCTCACCACCGACTGGGCATGACCACTGCGGGACAGGGCGCGTACGCGAGCACCCTTTGGCTCACGCCTCCGAGCGTGCCGCGCAACGCGCCGTGGTCATGACGACCGACGACGACGGCGTCGGCGTCCCGGTCGCGCGCCGTGTCGAGGAGGACCTCGGCGACCCCGCCCGCTTCGATGACGGTGTCGTAGGACGCGCCGACCTCGTGCAGCACGGAGCACCACTCGTGCATCTGCGCCGAGCGCGCGCCGCGGGTCAGCTCCACGTCCTTGGCGTCGTCACCTCCTGCCCAGGTGAGGCTCGGCCCGGCCTCGAGGGCATGTACGAGCGAGAAGTGCGCGTCGGGGAATGCGCTCGCGGCCCATTCCAGAGCCAGCGCAGAACCTCGCAACCCGTCGAGTCCGACGACCACACGACCGACGAGAGGCTCGCGCCGCGGTCGAAAGCCGGTCGGTACGACGGCGACCGGTCGACCACACGATCCGGCGATGACGTGTGCGGTCGTCCCGATCGGCATCGATGGGAAGCCACCGGCCCCGCGCCGGCCGAGCACCACCAGGTCGGCTTCGACGTCGGCGGCGGTCTGCATGATCTCGGAGGCGGGGTGACCGGCGGGGAGTGTGATCCGCTCGGCTTCCGGCGGATCGTCGGTGTCGCCCGGATCCCCGACGCCCACGACCACCAGCTTCAGCGATCGTTCGGCGGCGAACGACGACGCCCACGCGACCGCCGAAGCCGCTCCTTCCGAGCCGTCGTCACCGACGAGGACGACCACGGCTCAGCCCTCGCCCATGCCCGGGACCGGCTCCGGTGCAGTGCCCTCGCGCACCATCTGTTCGATGCGCTTGCCGACGTCGGCGTCGACGCGGTTCCAGTATGCGAACGCCCGCTCGAGCACCTCGGACCGCACGCCGCCGAGCAGGCTGCCGCTCACCGTCTCGACCAGACGGTCCCGTTGTGCATCGTCGAACACCTCGCGCACGAGTGACCCCGCTTGCCCGAAGTCGTCGTCGTCGACGTGCAACTCGTACGCGCTCCGCACCATGTCGCCGTCGACGGACCACGATTCCTCGAGCGTGACCTCCCCGTCAGCCCACGATCGGCCCGCGGAGTTCGGCGCGTACACCGCGCGAGCGCCCGAGTGGTCGTAGGCCATCTGGCCGTCGAACATGTACGTCTCCACCGCAACGTGCGGACGGTTGACGGGCAACTGGTGGAAGTTCGTCCCGATCCGGTTGCGCTGCGCGTCGTTGTAGGCGAACGACCGGCCCAGCAGCATCTTGTCGGGCGAGAGGCCGATGCCGGGCACGACGTTCCCCGGCGAGAACGCCGCCTGTTCGATCTGGGCGAAGAAGTTCTCCGGGTTGCGGTCGAGCGTCATCCGGCCGACGGGGATCAACGGGTAGTCACGGTGCGGCCACACCTTCGTCAGGTCGAACGGATTGAACCGGTACGACGAGGCGTCGCCGTACGGCATCACCTGCACGTGCACCGTCCACGACGGATGGTCGCCGCGCGCGATGGCCTCGAACAGGTCGCGACGGTGGAAGTCGGCATCGATGCCGGCCATCTCCGCGGCTTCTTCGTTGGTGAAGCTGTCCAACCCCTGGTCGGTCTTGAAGTGGTACTTCACCCAGAACCGCTCGCCGGCCGCGTTCACCCACATGAACGTGTGCGACCCGTAGCCGTTCATGTTCCGCCAGGTGCGCGGCAAGCCCCGATCTCCCATGAGGTACGTCACCTGATGTGCGGACTCGGGGCTCAGCGTCCAGAAGTCCCACTGCATGTTGTTGTCGCGCAAGCCGGAGTCGGCGAGCCGCTTCTGGCTGCGGATGAAGTGCGGGAACTTCATCGGATCGCGCACGAAGAACACCGGCGTGTTGTTCCCGACGAGGTCGTAGTTGCCCTCGGACGTGTAGAACCTGACCGAGAAGCCACGCACGTCGCGCCACGTGTCGGGGCTCCCCATCTCGCCGGCGACGGTGGAGAAGCGGATCAGCAGATCGGTGCGCGCGCCGGGCTGGAACAGAGCCGCCTTGGTGTAGCGCGACATGTCCTCGGTCACCTCGAGCACGCCGAACGCACCGCCGCCCTTCGCGTGCGGCTGACGTTCCGGCACCTTCTCCCGGTTGAAGTGCGCCATCTGCTCGACGAAGTGGACGTCGTGCAGCAGCAGCGGGCCGTTCGCACCGACCGACAGCGAGTTGCTGTCGCTCGGCGCCTGCGCACCCGCACCCGTCGTCGAACCGCCAGCGGACGAAACGGAACTCGGCATCTCGTTCCTCCGATCACGTCGGATCATCACGCTCGTGGCTGCGCACCTGCGATGCTAGGCGAGTGGCCTGCTGGACCCGCCGGTCCCAGTCGGGGCGAACAGGTGAGACTCTGCCTCTAGGGTGACGCGGTGGCGATGTTGCCGAACGGCATCACTGCGTGCCTGTTCGACCTCGATGGGGTCCTGACCCAGACCGCCAAGGTCCACGCCATCGCGTGGAAGCAGACGTTCGACGCGTTCCTGCTCGAGCGCTCGGCGCGAACCGGCGCGCCGTTCCACCCGTTCGAGCTCCCGTCCGACTACCTGGCCTTCGTCGACGGGAAGCTACGAGCCGACGGCGTCCGGTCGTTTCTCGAGGCTCGTGGCGTCGAGCTCCCGGAGGGCGCTGCCGGCGATCCGCCGGGCGCGCAGACGGTGCACGGCCTGGGCAACCGGAAGAACGATCTCGTCCTCGAGTCGATCCACCGTGACGGCGTGGAGGTGTACGCGGGCTCGGTCCGCTTCGTCGAGGCGGTCCGTGCGCGCGGCGTGCGGACGGCCGTCGTGTCCGCGAGCAGGAATTGCCGGGAGGTCCTCGTCGCCGCGGGGATCGACTGTCTCTTCGAGGTGGTGGTCGACGGCGTGATGGCAGCCGAGAAGGCGTTGGCGGGCAAGCCGGCTCCCGACACGTTCCTTGCCGCGGCCAGCGACCTCGGCGTCGCCCCCGAGGAGACAGCGGTGTTCGAGGATGCCGCGGCCGGGGTGCAGGCGGGACGGGATGGCTCGTTCGGCTGGGTCGTGGGGATCGATCGTGGCGGCAACGCGGACGCCCTCGTCGCGCACGGCGCCGCGGTCGTGGTCGAGGACCTCGCCGAGCTCCTGGAGCCATTGCAGTGATCGACCGCGACGTCTTCGAGGTCGATCCGTGGGCGGTGGTGGAGTCGGAGCTGCACCTCGATCTGCTCGCGCAGACGGAGTCGATCTTCGCCCTGTCGAACGGTCACATCGGGCTGCGGGGGAACCTCGACGAGGGCGAGCCGCACGTCGTCCCCGGCACGTACCTCAACGGGTTCTTCGAGTCGCTGCCCCTGCCCTACGCCGAACCTGGCTACGGGTATCCCGAAGAGGGGCAATCGCTCGTCAACGCGACGAACGGCAAGCTCATGCGGTTGCTCGTCGACGACGAGCCGTTCGACGTGCGCTACGGGACGCTCTCGCGTCACGAGCGGGTCCTCGACCTGCGGGCCGGTGTGCTGCGCCGCGCCGTCGAGTGGACATCACCAGCGGGCCAGGCGGTGCGCATCCACTCGACCCGGCTCGTCTCGTTCGTGCAGCGCGCAATTGCAGCCATCTCCTACGAGGTGGAGCCGATCGGGGAGTCGGCCCGAGTGGTGCTGCAGTCCAGCCTGGTCGCCAACGAACCCGTTCCCCGACGGCGGGCCGAGGACCCGCGGGCCGCCGCCGCGCTCCGGGCGCCGCTCGTCGGCGAGTACCACACGCATCAAGACCTCGAGGTCGCGCTCGGCCACCGCACGGCCGCCAGCGCGTTGCGCATGGCGGCCGCGCTCGACCACGTGGTCGACGGTCCGGACGGCACCGTGGTCGTCGCCGACAGCGAACCGGATCTCGCGCGCGTCACCGTGAGCACCGAGCTCGCGGCGGGACAGCGTCTGCGGCTGGTGAAGTTCGCCGCGTACGGCTGGTCGGCGGTGCGGTCGATGCCCGCCCTGCGCGACCAGGTCGACGCCGCGCTCGCGGCCGCCCGGCGCTCGGGCTGGGACGGCCTGGTCGACGCCCAGCGCGAGTACCTCCACGACGTGTGGTCGCGCGCCGACGTGGAGATCGACGGCGACCCCGAGCTCCAACAGGCGGTTCGGTTCGCGCTGTTCCACCTCGTCCAGGCCGCGGCGCGGGCCGAGAAGCAGGGCATCCCGGCCAAGGGGCTCACCGGTCGGGGATACGACGGGCACACGTTCTGGGATTCCGAGACGTACGCACTCCGGGTGCTCTCCTACACCGCGCCCACCGCAGCCAGGGACGCGCTGCTGTGGCGCCACGCGACGTTGCCGTTGGCGCGGGAGCGAGCCCACGAGCTGCGCCTGGCGGGTGCCGCGTTCCCGTGGCGGACGATCAGCGGCGAGGAGTGCTCGGGGTACTGGCCGGCCGGCACCGCGGCGTTCCACGTCAACGCGGGCGTCGCCGATGCCGTCCGGCGGTACGTCGTCGCCACCGGCGACCTCGAGTTCGACGCCGGCCCCGGCCTCGAGCTGCTCGTCGAGACCGCTCGTCTGTGGCGAACGCTCGGTCACCACGACGCCGAGGGCCGCTTCCGGATCGACGGCGTGACCGGGCCCGACGAGTACACGGCACTGGTGGACAACAACGTCTTCACGAACCTGATGGCGGCCCGGAACCTGTGGGCGGCGGCCGAGGCGGCCGCGCGGTACGAGGACCGAGCCGCCGCGCTCGGCGTCGACGACCGTGAACTCGCGGCGTGGCGAGCCGCGGCGGACGCGATCGTCGTGCCCTTCGACACCACGCTCGGTGTGACGGCGCAGTCCCAGGGGTTCACTCGCTACCGGCGATGGGATTTCGAGGCGACGCCGAGCGAGGCGTACCCACTCCTGCTCCACTACCCGTACTACCTGCTCTACTCGAGCCAGGTGGTGAAGCAGGCCGACCTGGTGCTGGCCCTCTACTCCTGCGGCGATCACTTCGACATCGAGCAGAAGCGTCGGGACTTCGCGTACTACGAGCCGATCACGGCTCGCGATTCCACGCTGTCCTCCTCGGTGCAGGCGATCGTCGCCGCCGAGGTGGGCCAGCGCGAGCTCGCCCGCCAGTACTTCCGGGAGACCGCGCTCATCGACCTGCGCGACCTTGCGGGGAACACCACCGACGGCGTCCACCTCGCGTCGTTGGCGGGCACGTGGATGGTCGCAGTCGCGGGGTTCGGCGGCATGCGGGATCACGGCGAGATGCTCACGTTCGCGCCCACGCTGCCCCTGGGCATCAGCCGCGTCTGCTTCCGCCTCGCGTATCGCGGCCGCCGGCTGAAGGTCGAGATCGTGCCCGGCTCCGCGCGCTACGAGCTCGTCGCCGGTGACCCGCTCGAGGTGCTGCACCACGGTCGAGCGGCGCGGCTCGTCGCCGCGTCACCAACCGAGCTGGCGTGGCAGGCACCGCCGCCGGTCGCCGAGGTCGGTCCCCCGCCCGGCCGGGAGCCGTCAGCATGCGTCGTGGGGTCCGGACTGGAGAACCATGGTCCATGAGCAAGCGCGCCCGAAACCGGGGACAGTCGATCAGGGAGTGCGGTAGCCGTCCTTGGTGAGGATGCGCACGGGGTCGGTCGTGCCGTCCCACTCCGCGCACGTGCGCGCCACCCGGGTGAGCCCCTCGGCGAAGCCCGGGACGTCCTCGGCGAGCTCGGTGTAGAAGCCGAAGTCGGCGAAGGTGTCGATGAAGCCGACATGCTGCCCGCGCACGAACATCTCCGACACCAACGGATACCCGAGCCCTTCGTACCAGGCCTTCTTCGCCTGGTAGTCGCTGGTGAGGGTGCACAGCTGGTGGATGCGCGATCCGTCGCCCGCGAGCTCGCGGTACACGCTCGGTCGATCGCAGAACTGCTGGATCAGCTCGAACTGGACCGGTCCCGCCTGCGCGACCGCGACCTGGAGATCGACGGCGGTGTCGGTGCCGCGATACCAACACGGCGTCTCGATGCGGGGGAACACGTGGAACGGTCCGACGCCGAACACGCGGGCCAGGTCACTGCACGCGGCGACGAGGTCGTCGACGACGAGACCCACCTGGAACAAGCGGTAGCCGCCTTCGGGCCACGCCTGCTCGTAGAACGGGTGCTCGACCGGGTTCACGACGCGGTCACCGGGGGTCGCACCAGCTCCTCCTGCATCACGGTCGCCACGAGACGGCCGTCTTCGTCGTGGACCGAGCCGCGCACGAGGCTGCGGTGCCCGGCCAGCGCGATCGTCTCCTGGGTGTAGAGGTGCCAACGGTCGAAGCGCACCGGACGATGGAACCACAGCGCGTGGTCGATGCTCACCGCGGCGAAGCCGTGCGAGCGCGCGTCGCCCGGATACGAGCGGAACGCCATGTCGAGCAGCAGGTAGTCGG
>DASUAS010000212.1:0-13114 GCA_035763625.1 Acidimicrobiia bacterium | reverse complement strand
GCCCTGCACGAAGCCGCTCAGCAGCATCTGCTGGCTGAGCTCCCAGCCGTGGAGCGTGATCAAGACGGCTCACCACCACGGAGCGACCCGCCGAGGTACACGGCCCGGGCGAGCTCCTCGTCGGCGGTGAGCTCGGCGGGTGATCCGTCGAAGCGCACCCGTCCCTTCTCGACGAACACCACGCGCTCGGTGAGGCGGGCCGCGACGGCCAGCGATTGCTCGACGACGACCATCGTCTGACCGTCGTCGCGCAGCGCGGTCAGCACGTCGAGCAGTCGTTGCACGACGAGCGGCGCGAGCCCGAGCGACAGCTCGTCGACGAGCAGCAGCGTGGGCGCGAGGAGGAGCGCGCTGCCCAACGCCACCATCTGCTGCTCGCCGCCCGACAGCGACGCCGCGTCCTGCGTGCGGTGCGCCGCGAGCGCGGGGAACACGTCGTACACGCGTGCGATGCGCGCCGCCGCATCACGCCGGGCCTCGGGCTGGGCGACCAACGCGGCGCGCAGGTTCTCGTCGACCGTGAGCCCCGCGAACACGTCAGCGCCGCGCACCTGCACGAGCCCGCGCCGGGCGCGCGCTTCGGTCCCGACTCCTCCGAGGTCGTCACCGTCGAGCACGATCGACCCTGCGGTTGGGGTCAGCAGCCCGCTGATCGCGCGCAGCAACGTGGTCTTGCCCGCGCCGTTGGCGCCGAGGACCGCCACCGCCTCGCCGGGCGCGACGTCGAGGTCGAGCCCGAAGAGCACCTGCACCCGCCCGTAGCCGGCCTCGAGCCCCCGGATCCGGAGTCGCGGTTCGCTCGGGCCGTCCACGCCGCACCCCGTTCCGTCAGCGCTCCGGCAGCCTCGCGAACTCGAACGTCTCCGGGGGCCATGGCGGCCGGTGCAGGACGGCGTCACCGCTGCGGTCCGACGCGAGGATGTCGACGACGGTGGCGGCGAGATCCTCCGGTTCGTAGGCGCTCACACCGAGCTGGTCGAAGAACGCACGCGGGTCTTCGCCCATGAGCGGCGTCGCCACCGCGCCGGGGCAGAGCGCGTTGATGCGGATGCCACGGCCTTCGAGCTCGCCGTGGACGCTGCGCACGAGGCCGATGAGGCTCCACTTGGTGAGCGCGTAGACGGGGTTGCCGGGCAGCGGCATGAGCCCCGCCATCGACGACGTGACCACCACCGCGCCGCTGGCTCGCTCGAGCAGCGGGATCGCCTCCCGCAACCCGAAGAACACGCCGTCGACGTTGACCCCGACGTACGCGCGGTAGCGCTCGTCGGAGACGGTGGTGATGTCGGTCAACGAGATGTCGTAGATGCCGGCGTTGAGGTGGAGGAGGTCGAGCCGGTCGAACGAGGCGAAGAACGCGCGCCACTCGTCGGGGTTCGACACGTCGAGGTGCACGTAGGTGCCGCCCGCGGCCCGAGCCGCTGACGCCCCGAGCTCGTCGTTCACGTCGAGCAGCGTGACCCGGGCGCCGGCGTCGGCCAACGCCTTGGCCGTGGCGCGTCCGATGCCCGAAGCCGCGCCGGTGACGACGGCCTGCTTCCCCCCGAAGTCGGTCATGCGCAGGACCCTATCCCTCCCCTCTCTCCCCTCTCTCCCGAAGTTCGGCGGATCGGGCACATCAGATGTGCCCGAGTCACGCAACTTCGGCGAGGATGGCGCGATGGACCTGAGCGGCATCGGCATCTGGAGCGGCGAGCTGCGCTACGGCGACGCCGGCGAGAAGCGTGAGGCGGCGGCCGAGCTCGAGGAGCTCGGGTACACCGCGGCGTGGATCCCCGACGTGGGCGGCGACGTGTTCGGCGCGCTGCGCGACCTCCTGGAGGCGACGACGACGCTGGTCGCCGCGACCGGCATCCTCAACCTCTGGATGCACGAACCGGCCGACGTGGGCGAGGGCTTCGCCGCGCTCGAGGCCGACCACTCCGGGCGCACGCTGCTCGGCATCGGCGTGAGCCACCACCTGCTCATCGACCAGAGCCATCCCGGCGAGTACACCAAGCCGCTGGCCAAGACCCGTGCGTACCTCGACGATCTCGACGCCGTCTCCCCCACCGTCCCCGCCGACCGACGCGTCCTCGCCGCACTCGGCCCGAAGATGCTGGGCCTCGCCCGCGACCGCGCCGCCGGCGCGCACCCCTACCTCGTGACGCCCGAGCACACCGCGGTCGCGCGCGGCGAGCTCGGCGACGGACCGCTGCTCGCGCCCGAGCAGCACGTCGTGGTCGAGACCGACGCCGGCAAGGCGCGGGCCGTCGCCCGCGAGGGCTTGAGCGTCTACCTCCAGCTCCCGAACTACGTGAACAACTGGCGGCGCCTCGGCTTCACCGAGGACGACTTCGCCGACGGCGGGAGCGACCGGCTCGTCGACCACGTCGTCGTGTGGGGTGACGAGGCCGCCATCGCGGCCCGGATCCAGGCCCACCTCGACGCCGGTGCCGACCACGTGTGCGTCCAGACGGTGACCGGTGCGGAGCGCACCGACCTCCCCCGGGCAGAATGGCGGGCGCTCGCACCAGCCCTGGTGGATCTCACACGAAGGTGACCATGGACATCGAAGAGTTCTACGACGCCGATCCCCGCCGGCGCGAGTCGGAAGAGATCGAGTTCGGCCGCGAGTGGTCGGATCCCAAGGGGATGCGCACCGAGCTGTCATGGGTCGAGGCCACCGGTGAGCTCTACGCCATGGCCGAGCCTGCGGGGTCGGTGGAGATGGATCCGTTGGGCGACACCCGGGTGGACGACCTGCCCACGGAGTTGGTGACCGTCGAGATCCTCGGCACCGTTCCCGCCCGCGAAGACGTCGACCAGCTCCTCGCCGGTTGGGAAGACGCGATGGGCAACGGTCCCAACAGCATCCAGTGGGTGCGCGACCGCGTCGCCGCTCGATGAGCGCGGCGGCACCGACCCACACCGCAGGTCGCTTCGTCGGGCAGGCCATCCTCCGCAAGGAGGACCCGCGGCTGCTCACCGGGCGGGGGCGCTACACCGACGACGTCGAGCTGCCACGCATGCTGCACGCACACTTCGTGCGCAGCGACCTGGCCCGGGCGAAGATCACCCGCCTCGACGTGGGCGCGGCGCGCGAGCTGCCGGGCGTGGTGGCGGTGCTCACGGGGCACGACCTCAACCCGCGCGTGGCCGTCTCGATGTACCCGTCGATGTTCCAGGGTGCAGAAGACTTCATGTCGCCGATGTTCCCGCTCGCAGTCGACGACGTGCGCTTCGTCGGCGACCCCATCGCGCTGATCGTCGCCGAGAACCGCTACGTCGCCGAGGACGCGGCCGAACTGGTCGAGGTCGACTACGAGCCGCTCGACCCGATCCTCACCTACGACGCCGCCCTCGCGGGCGGCGACCTCATCCATCCCGACCGGCCCAACAACGTCGTGATGGAGATGGCCGTCCCGTTGAGCGACGAGGGCCGGGTCGCGCTCGACGGCGCGACGCACAAGGTCGCGGAGAGCTTCGTCCAGCACCGCTACAGCGCGGTGCCCATGGAGTGCCGCGCGGTCACCGCGCGCTGGGAGCCGTTCGACCAGCGCCTCGACGTGTGGCACTCCAGTCAGAACCCGCACGAGGCCCGGTTGGTGTTCTCCCGCGCGACCGGCGTGCCCGAGAACAACGTCCGTGTGCAGATCGGCGACGTGGGCGGTGGCTTCGGTCTGAAGTCGTTCGTCGGGCGCGACGAGATCACGGTCGTCATGGCCGCGCACCTGCTGAACGCGGCGATCAAGTGGACCGAAGACCGTCGCGAGAACCTGATCGCGTCGGCGCACGCGCGTCAGGAACGCGTCGACGTGACCATGGCCGTCGACGCCGAGGGGATCATCCAGGCCTGCGACATCGCGCACTTCGACGACGCCGGCGCCTACCCGATGCCCGGCGGTTCGGCCGGTCCGCTCGTCGGCATGCTGTTCACCGGCCCCTACAAGGTGCCGCACCTCGGATGGTCGAGCACGACCATCTACACCAACACGTGCGGGAGCGCGGCCTACCGCGGCCCGTGGATGATGGAGACGACCGCGCGCGAGGAGATGCTCGACCGCGTCGCGCGCGAGATCGGCCTCGACCCGCTCGAGCTCCGCCGTCGCAACGTCCTGCAGACGTCGGATCTCCCGTACCTCTGCCCGGGCGGCATGAGCATCGAGTTCGTCACCCCGGCGGAGACGCTCGACCAGGTCGCGGCCGAGATCGGCTACGACGAGTTCCGCGCCGAGCAGGCCGTCGCCACGGCCGGGGGGCGCTACCTCGGCATCGGGCTCGCGGTGTACGTCGAGCCGCAGACCAACGTCGGCGCCTATGCCACCGACCCCGCCAACCTCCGCATGCACCCCGACGGTCGGGTCGACGTGTTCATCGGCTCCGGTGCGCACGGGCAGGGGCTCGAGACCACCACCGCGCAGCTCGTCGCGGAGAACCTGGGCGTCGACTACACCGACGTCACCGTGCACCAGGGCGACACCGAGAGCGCGCCGTTCGGCCCCGGGACCGGTGGCAGCCGCAGCGGGCCGATGATCGGCCAGGCCGTCACCGAGGCGTCGCTCCTGCTCCGCGAGAAGGTGGTCGCCATCGCCGCGCACCTGCTGGAGGCGTCGCCCGACGACCTCGAGGTCGCCGAGGGCACCGTGTCGGTCAAGGGCACGCCCACCAGGTCGGTGCCGGTGCAACAGGTGGCGTGGGCCGCGTACCAGCAGGCGGGCACGCTGCCGCCCGAGCTCGATCGCGCCCTCGAGGTGGTGCACCGCAGCACCGCTCCGGCGTCGATGTGGTCGAACGCGGCGCACGCGGCCACGGTGGAGGTCGACCCCGAGACCGGCAAGGTGGAGATCCTCCGCTACGTCGTGTCCGAAGACTGCGGCCGCATGATCAACCCCAACATCGTCGACGGGCAGGTGCACGGGGGTGTGGCCCAGGGCATCGGCGGTGTGCTCTTCGAGCACAACGTCTACGACGACGACGGCAACCCGCTCGCTTCCACGTTCATGGACTACCTGCTCCCGACCGTGCACGAGATCCCCGCCATCGAGACGCTGCACGTGGAATCACCGGCCGCCACCGTCGGCGGGTACAAGGGCGTGGGTGAGGGAGGAGCCATCGGGGCGCCGGCGGCGGTGTTCAACGCGGTGGCCGACGCGCTCGCGCAACACGGCGTGATCGTCACCGACCAGCCGCTCGACCCCGACACCATCGTGCGCGCCCTCTCCAGCGACTGACCGGACCAACTCCGTCTCGCGTACGCTCGGATCATGACCGCCACCGACGTCTACTACGACCCGTGGGACTACACGATCGACGCCGATCCCTACCCGACGTGGCGTCGGCTGCGTGACGAGGCGCCCGTCTACCACAATGAACAGCACGACTTCTACGCGCTGAGCCGCTACGACGACGTGCTCAACGGGTTGGTCGACAACGAGACGTACCTGTCGGGCCACGGCATCGTCCTCGAGATGATCACGCCGGAGCCCTACGAGAACATCGACATGATGATCATGAAGGACCCGCCCGAGCACACGCGGCTGCGCAAGCTCGTCAGCCGGGCCTTCACTCCCCGGCGCATCGCCGACCTCGAGTCGCGGGTCACCGAGATCTGCGCCGCATTCCTCGACACCGTCCGGGACCAGGACGAGTTCGACTACATCTCGACCTTCGCCGGGCTCCTCCCGCCGACCGTGATCCTGGCCCTGGTGGGATACCCGGAAGGCCATGCGAACCAGTTCCGGGAGCTCGCCAACATCACCCTGCACGTCGAGGAGGGCACCACGCACCAGGGCGGCATGACCTCGATGCGGGCGCTGCTGTCCGAAGGCGGCGAGATCGAGGCGGAGGCGTTCGCCATCATCCCCGAGCTCATGGAGCAGCGCCGGAAGGACCCTCAGGACGACCTGCTCTCAGGTCTCGTGCACGCGCAGATCGAGGAGGACGGCACGACCCGCACCCTCACGCTCGGGGAGATCCTCGGCTTCGTGCAGCTCATCGCGCTGGCCGGCACCGAGACCGTCGCCCGCCTGCTCGGCTTCGCGGCGGTGACGCTCGCCCAACACCCCGACCAGCGCCGTGAGCTGGTCGACGACCCCTCGCTGCTCGGCAACGCCGTCGAGGAGCTGCTGCGCTACGAGGCGCCGTCGCCGGTGCAGTCGCGCTGGGTCGCTCGCGACGTCGAGTTGCACGGCGTCACCATCCCGCGCGGCGCGCGTTGCTCGATGCTCAACGGCTCGGCCGACCGCGACGAGCGCCACTTCCCCGATCCCGACCGCTTCGACATCCATCGCGACATCGACCGCCACCTCGCGTTCGGGTACGGCGCGCACTTCTGCATCGGTGCCGCGGTGGCCCGACTCGAGGCGCGGGTTGCACTGCAGGAGACGCTGCGGCGCTTCCCCACCTGGGAGATCGACGAGAACCGGCTCGAGCGCATCCACACGTCGACGGTCCGCGGCTACACCTCGGTGCCCATGCTGGTGCGCTGAGTGGGGGCGCTCTCGCACATCCGCATCTGCGATCTGAGCGGGCAGCTCGCCGGCGCGGGCGCGACCCGCTACCTGGCCGCGGTGGGCGCGCAGGTCATCCGGGTCGAGGACCCGGTGAAGCAGGGCACGTGGGACATCGTGCGCGGTGCCGGCCCCTTCGTCGACGACCGGCGCGGCATCGAGTTCGGCAGCGGCTTCAACAACCACAACGTCGAGAAGCTCGGCATCACCCTCGACCTCCGGACCGACCGCGGCCGAGAGCTGCTGCGCGACCTCGTCGCGGTCTCCGACGTCGTCACCGAGAACTTCGCCGCCGGCGTGATGGCGCGCATGGGCTTCTCCTACGACGAGCTGCGGGCGATCAAGCCCGACATCGTCTACGTGTCGAACTGCGGCTTCGGGGCGTGGGGGCCGCACTCCGCGTTCAAGACATGGGGCCCGATCGTGCAGGCGGTGTCGGGGCTCACGTTCAGCTCCGGCCTCCCCGGCCAGCCCCCGGCGGGTTGGGGCTACTCGTACATGGACCACATGGGCGCCGACATCATGGCGGTCGCGATCCTGGCCGGGCTGATCCACCGGAACGGCACCGGCGAGGGTCAGTGGATCGACATGTCGTGCACCGAGGCCGGCACCACGTTGGTCGGTCCGGACCTCCTCGACTACACGGTCAACGGGCGTCCGCTCCGTCGCGACGGCCAACCCGACTCCAACCGCAGCCACGCGCCGGTGCGGGTGCCGCACGGGATCTACCCGTCGGAAGGCGACGACAACTGGGTGGCCATCGCGTGTCGTGACGACGACGACTGGAAGCGGATGGCCGCGGTGATCGACGAGCCGTGGGCCACGGATCCGCGCAACGACACCCTCGCCGAGCGGGTTGCGGTGCAGGACGCGCTCGACGCGCGCATCAGCGAGTGGACGCACACGCGCGACCGGTACGCGGTTGCCGAGTCGCTGCGGGCGGCCGGCGTCCCGGCCACCGTGGTGGCGCGACCCGAGGACCGCATCGACCACGACCCGGCCACCAGCGAGTGGGGCCTCTGGCCGACCGCTCACCACCGCGAGATGGGCGACGTGCGCGTCGACGGCATCCCGGTGCACTTCTCGGAGACCGACTGGTCGATCGTGCACGGTGGACCGTGCCTGGGCGAGCACAACCACCAGGTGCTCTCGGAGATCCTGGGCCTCGACGACATCGAGATCGAGCAACTGGCGAAGGACGGCATCACGTGAACGCCAACTCTTCGACTGGCGGCGGCCTTGCGGGCTCCCTGGACGGGCTCAGGGTCGTCGAGCTGGCGTCGGAGCACGCCGCGCTGGCGGGGAAGATGCTCGGCGATCTCGGCGCCGAGGTGATCGTGGTGGAACCTCCGGAGGGTCACCCGAGCCGCACCTACGGGCCGTTCGCCGACGACGTGGAAGACCCCGAGCACAGCCTCTGGTGGTGGTACTACAACACCTCCAAGCGCGGCGTCGTGCTCGACCTCGCCACCACCGAGGGCGCCGCGCACTTCCGCCGGCTGGTGGCCGATTCCGACATCGTGCTCGAGGGCGAGGCACCGGGCGCGCTCGTCGCGCTCGGGCTCGACCATCCCGCCCTGCGCGGCGCCGACGAGCGACTCATCTGGGTGTCGGTCACCGCGTTCGGGCGCGAGGGCACGCGCGCGCACGATCCCGCCACCGACCTCACCCTGCTCGCCGGCGGCGGCCCCGCGTGGAGCTGCGGCTACGACGACCACTCGCTCCCCCCCGTGCGCGGCGGTGGCAAACAGGCCTTCCACATCGCCAGCACCTGGGCGGTGATGGCCGCGCTCACCGCGGTGCTGGCGCGTGACGTCACCGGGCGCGGCCAGCACGTCGACGTGAGCATGCACGCGGCCTGCAACGTCACCACCGAGATGGCCACCTACGGCTACCTCGCCGGCCACGAGACGGTGCTGCGCCAGACCGGTCGTCACGCGATGCCGACGATCAGCATGCCCACCCAGATGCGCTGTGCCGACGGCCGCTACGTCACCACCGGCTTCCCGCCGCGCTCGCAGCGCGACTTCGCGTCCCTCGTCGAGTGGATCGAGACGCTCGGCTTCCGCGACGAGTTCCCCGAGACCATGCTCCTCGACCTCGCCGTCGAGCGCGGCGGCGTGTCGATCGCGGAGATGGCCACCGACGACCTCGCCCGCGACATCTTCGGCGCCGGACGGGAGGCGCTGTGCTTCATCGCCGAACGCATCCCCGCCGACGACTTCTTCCTCGGCGGCCAGACGCGCGGCCTGGCGTGCGGGGTCGTGGCGTCACCCGAGGAGGCGTTCGAGACCGAGCACATCAAGGCCCGCGGGTTCCAGGTCGAGGTCGAGCACGATGCGATCGGTCGTCCCGTGCGCTATCCCGGTGCGCCGTTCATCATGCCCGCGTCGCCATGGCGGATCTCGCGCCGCGCGCCGCACGTGGGCGAGCACGACGCCGAGATCCTCTACGGCGAGATCCTCGGCGGCTGACGTGGAGCGCCAGAGCATCACCGTCTTCCGTTCCCGGCTGCGCGACGGCTACCCCGCCGAGGCGTACGCGGCGCGAGCGGCCGAGCTCGAGGCACGCGCCGCGGAGATGCCGGGGTACGTGGAGTTCAAGGAGTTCGTCGCCGCCGACGGCGAGCGCCTGGCGCTGGTGACGTTCGCGTCGGCCGCGGCCGAAGCCGCGTGGCGCGACGACCACGCACACCGGACCGGCCAACAAGAGGGCCGCGACGACTACTACTCCGAGTACGACGTCGCCGTCTGCGAGGTGCAGCGCCGCCACCGCTGGTCCTGGCCTTCCGGCTTCAGCAGAGCCGAATAGTTCCTCCCTTTTGACGCCAGTTCGCGGAGGGGTGAGGATGCCGATGTGCTGTTCCTCCACGAGACCCACCTCGTCGACGGCTACCACGAGGACGCGTTCGAGGCCGCGTTCCGCGAGCACTGGATGCCGACCCTCGCCGAGGGCGACGACGCCCGCCTCCTCTGGTACTGCAACCTCGCGCACGGCAGCACGTGGTCGTACCGCGTCGTCACCGTGACCGCGGTCCGCGACGGTGCGGCCTACGAGCGGCTCGCCCGCCGCATCCAGCAGGGCGACCTGCAGGACTGGATGCGCGAGCTCGACACCTACCGGCACGACGCGCACGGCAAGGTGCTGGTGCCACTGCCGTGGTCGCCGCTCGCCGACCTCGAGCTCGCGAGCGTCCCGGGCGGGGGTGTCGACCGCGATCCGGTCGTGTACATGCAGGACACGATGTGGCCCTACGAGGGCAAGTTCCTCGACTACATCGAGGCGTCGGGGAGCGTGTACTCGAAGTCGCTCGCGCACCGCGACACCGGTGCGCCGCGCTTCCTCGACATCGAAGCCGGGTTCCAGCCCGCGTTCGGCTCGCACCTGCGCCGTGAGGTCGTGCTCATGCAGCGGATCCTCGACGTCGACCGCTTGCAGCACCTGCTCATGACCGACATCCCACCGGAGATGCGTGCCCCGGGCACGTGGATGCACGACGCCCTCTCGTTGCGTGACCGTTGGGAGAGCCTGCTGTTGCGGACGGCACGGTGGTCGCCTGCTCCGCTCGACCTCGGAGAAGTCGCGTGATGCTGTTCGTCCACGAGACCCACCAGGTCGTCGGGGCCCAGGAGGACGAGTTCGAGTCCCTCTTCCGCGAACGCTGGATGCCCACGCTGGCCGAGGGCGATGACGCCCGCCTCCTCTGGTACATGCACCACGCGCACGGCAGTGGACCCGCGTACCACGTCGTGACGATCACCGGCGTGCGCGACGGGGCCGCGTGGGAGCGGCTCGACCAGCGCCTGCGGACCGGCGACCTGCGCGAGTGGGTGCAGGCCGTCGACGCCTGCCGTCACGACGTCACCGCCAAGGTCATGCTCCCGGTGCACTGGTCGCCGATCCAGGAGGTCGACTTCGCCGGCGTGCCCACCGACGGCCGCGAGCACGAGCTGCACCTCTTCATGGAGGACACCGGCTGGCCGACCTCGTCGCTCGACGAGTACATCCAGGCGTGGGACGACATCTATCGCCAGCCGCTGCTCCGGTACGCCGACGACATGCGCGCGATCCCCATCGACATCCAGGCGTGCTTCCAGAACGCGCACGGGTCGTCGGTACGGCGGGAGGCGATGCTGTGGCAGTGGATCCCCGACCCGGCGACGGTGACGCACCTCATCGCCACCGACCTGCCGATCGAGCGACGCGAGCCCGGCACCTACATGTACGACGCGCTCGCGTTCCGCGACCAATGGCGCAGCCGCCTGCTCCGGACCGCGGCCTGGTCACCGCTCTACTGACACCACGTGCGCGACGTCGGCCGAGGAGCGGCCGACGTGCAGCGCGTAGGTGCCCGGCGCGACGCACCAGTCGCCCTGCTCGTCCGCGCTCGGATCCCAGTACGCGAACGCTCGGGGGTCGAGCGCGAGCTCGGTCGTCGTCGACTCGCCGGGGTCGAGCCACACCTTGGCGTACGCCTTCAGCTCCTTCGGCGGGCGCGTGACCGCCGGCGAGCGGGGTGGCGCCACGTAGCACTGCACCACCTCGGTGCCCCGACGCGTCCCGGTGTTGGTGACCGGCACGCGTACGGTGACGGTCTCACCGTCGGCGTCGACTGTGGGCGCGCCGATCACGAACGTGGTGTACGAGAGTCCGTGACCGAACGGGAACCGCGTCCGCAGGTGGCGTGCCTCGTACCACCGGTACCCCAGCAGCACGCCCTCGCCGTAGCGCAGCTCGCCGAACTCGCCGGGGAAGTTGCCGAACGACGGGTTGTGCTCGAGCCGGACCGGAAAGGTTGTCGGCAGCCGACCGCCGGGTTCGGCGTCACCGAAGAGCACCTCGGTGATGGCGTTGCCCATCTCCTGGCCACCGAACCACGCTTGCACGATCGCGGGCGCGTCGTCGGCCCAGTCCATGGTGACCGGCGAGCCGGTGTTGACGATGACGACGGTGTTCGGGTTGACCGCGACCGCGCGCGCGACCAGCTCGTCCTGCGCGCCGGGGAGGTCCATGGTGGTGCGATCTTCGCCCTCCGACTCCCAGTCGTCGTTGGTGCCGACCATCACGATCACCGCGTCGGCATCGGCCGCCAGCGCGATCGCCTGGTCGACGAGATCGGGGGGCGACGGGCGTCGGAGCCCGGCTTTGATGCCCTGCAGGAAGAACGCGTCAGGCGCGACCGCGAACTCGACGACCACCTCGACCGCCTTCCCCGCCTCGAGCTCGATCGGGGCCAGCGCTTCAGCGCTGGCGAAGCCGAAGAACTCGGTGCCGGGCCCCGGCGGGTTCGCGATCCCGTCGAGCACCACCTCGCCGTCGAGCAGGATCCGACCCTGGCCCGCCAACTGCACCAGCGCGAACGCGTGGGTACCGGTCTCGTCGGGGACGTAGGTCGCAGTGGCGCGGAACGAGAAGTTCCTCGGTTCGACACCGTCGGGGAGTGGGTCGACCACGAGGAGCTTGCCGTTGCGGTAGCGACCGCGTGCCACGGGCTCGCCGGCGAGCTCTCGTCCTGCGAAGTACTCGATGTCGAACGGCGCGTAGAGCGGCGCGGTGGTGCGGTCGATGTCGACCCCGCGCGCGAAGCGGACGTCGACGTCGCCACCGAGCTGCTCGCGGAGCGCGTCGAGCAGGCTGATCGCGTAGTGCGGGGCGAGGTTGGCGGAGCCACCGCCCATCATCTGCGGACGTTCTGCGTTGGCTCCCAGCACCGCGAGCGTGCGCACGCGCGCCCGGTCGAACGGGAGCACGCCCTCGTTCCGCAACAGCACCGCGGCCGCAGTGGCTGCCTCGCGCGCGAGCGCGCGGTGCTCGGGCCGGTCGACCGACGTGCTCGCCCAGTCGGGATCGTCGTCGAGCGCGCCGATCTGGTCGAACACCGTCAGCAGGTGGGTGACGTGCTCGTCGAGCTCGGCCTCGGGGACGTCACCGCCGGCCACCGCGTCGCCGAGGAGCTTCCCGTAGAACGCGCCCGGCCCCGGCATCTCGAGATCGAGCCCCGCCGCCGACGAGTCGACGGTCGAGCCCGCGCTCAGCCAGTCGGTGAGCACGAAGCCCTCGAAGCCCCACTCCCCGCGCAGGATCTCGGAGATGAGCTGGTGGTGCTCCGAGCAGTGCCGGCCGTTGAGCTTGTTGTAGGCGGTCATGATCCCGAGCGCGCCGCCCTCGCGCACCGCGAGCTCGAACGGCACGAGCGTCAGCTCGCGCAGCGTCCGGGCGTCGATGACCGAGTTGATGCTGTGGCGCTCGAACTCGGCGTCGTTGCCCGCGAAGTGCTTGACCGTGGTGACGACGCCCTGCGACTGCACCCCGCGCACGAACGCCGCGGCCGTCTTGCCCGAGAGGAGCGGGTCTTCGGAGTAGCACTCGAAGTTGCGACCGCCGAGCGGCGAACGGTGGAGGTTCACCGTCGGCGCCAGCAGCACGCGACACGCCTTGGTGAGCGCCTCCTCCCCGAGCATCGCGCCCACCCGTTCGACCAGGTCCGGATCCCACGTGGCGCCCAGCGCGGAGCCGCACGGCGCGCAGACGGCGGTCTCACCCCCGAGGCCGAACAGCGCGCTCCCCCGCGCGCCGTTGGGGCCGTCGGTCACCCGGATCGGCGGGATGCCGACGCGCTCGTT
>DASUAS010000211.1:0-3912 GCA_035763625.1 Acidimicrobiia bacterium | reverse complement strand
GGTCGCGCACACCGGCGACATCGTGCCAACGTGGGTGCAGCGCGGCGACGGAGAGGTGGTTGTGGGCGTCGATGAAGCCGGGGATGAGGACCGATCCGCCGAGGTCGATCACCTCGGCATCGGGGTGCGCCGCCACCAGCTCGCGGCCACCGACGGCCGCGATGCGGTCCCCGTCGGCGAGGACCACGGTGGCGCCGGTCAGACCGGGGTCCATGGTGAGGACGCGGCCTCCGGTGAACGCGGTGAGCATCACGTCGGGACGCTAGCGACCACTCGCCGCGTCAGGAGGCGTTGGCCTCGGTCCAGCGCTTGAGCAGGCCGCGGGCGATGACGATCCGCTGGATCTCGTTCGTTCCTTCGCCGATGATCATCAGCGGCGCGTCGCGGAAGTAGCGCTCGACGGGGAGCTCGGACGTGTAGCCGTAGCCGCCGTGGATCCGCATGGCCTCGGTGGCGAGCTCGAGTGCAGTCTCCGAGCAGAAGAGCTTGGCCATGCCCGCTTCGACGTCGGCTCGCTCGCCGGCCTCGAACTTGTCCGCGGCCGACCGCACCATCAGCTTGGACGCCTCGAGCTTGGTGGCCATGTCGGCCAACTTGAACTGGATGGCCTGGTGCTGGTGGATGGGCACTCCGAAGGTCTCGCGTTGGTGGACGTAGCGCATCGAAGCGTCGTAGGCGGCTCGGGCCACGCCCACTGCTCGGGCCGCGATGTTGATGCGACCGAGCTCCAGGGATCCGAGGATGAAGTGGAGGCCACGACCGAGGCACTCCTCGCCACCGAGCACGTTGGCCGCCGGGATCCGGTGGTCGGTGTAGGTCATCTCGACGGTCTCGAGGCCCTTGTAGCCGAGCTTCGGTATCCGTCGGCTGGTTGCGATGCCCCCGTACGCGGGACCCGGCTCCTTCTCGACGATGAAGCAGGTGATGCCCTCGGGCGTCCTGGCGGCGAGCGCGACGAGTCCCGCGCGCTCACCGTTGGTGACCCACATCTTCGTGCCGTTGAGGACGTACTCGTCGCCGTCGCGTTCGGCCTTGCACCGGATCGCCTGGGTGTCACTTCCGGCATCGGGTTCGGAGAGGCTGAAGGCCGCCCGGGGCTCGCCCGAGGCCATCCCCGGCAACCATCGGGCCCGCTGCTCGGCGGTACCGAACCGCTCGATGAGGTTGGCGGCGATCGTGTGCGTGTTGAGCACGCCGGCGAGCGACATCCACCCGTACGCCAGCTCCTCCATGAGCCGCGCATAGGTCACGGTGTCGAGACCGAGACCGCCGTGCTCCGGTGCGATCCTGGCGCCGAAGAGCCCGAACGCCTTCATCTGCTCGACGAAGGGCTCGGGGTACTCGTCCGCGTGCTCGTACTCGCTCGCTCCGGGGATCACCGCCGCGGCGACCCATCTGCGGATGGTGGCGACCAGCTCGTCGGCGAGCGCGACATCGGTGGGAGGCACGGTCGCGGACACTAGTCATCCCGTGGGGGCGAGCCGCGAGGAGCGCGGCGGGATCAGTGTGGGAGCCCGAGGATCCGCGTGGCGATGATGCCCTTCTGGATCTGCTCGGTGCCGCCGTAGATGGATGCGGCGCGCGAGTAGATGTAGTGCTTGACGGTCAGGGGGTCGTCGCCGACCACCGCTCGAGCGGCGGCGACGTCGAAGAGGCTGGTGCCGAGGGATTGCTCTGCGCGCACCATGAGGAGCTTGTCGACCGACGACGACGGGCCCGGATCCTCGCCCCTCGCCCGTCGTGACAACCCCTCCATCAACCGGATCTGGCACGCCCGGGCGTCGACGAAGGCGCGCCCGTACGCGTGCTCGCGGACGGCATCACCGTCCGAGAGCTCGCGGAGCTCGGCCAACTTCGATCGCCATGCCGCGACGACGCCCAACTCGGATGGTCCGCGCTCGTAGGCGAGCACCGCGGAAGCCAGACCCCATCCGTCGCCCTCGTCGCCGAGCCGGTTGTCGACGGGCACCGGGGTCGCGTCGAAGAACACCTCGCAGAACCTCTGACCGCCCCACGACTGGGTGATGGGACGCACCGTGATGCCGGGCGCGTCCATCTCGGCGATGAGGCACGAGATCCCCTTGTGCTTGGGCGCGTCTCGATCGGTACGGGTGAGGACCATGCAGTAGTCGGCGAATTGGGCACCGCTGGTCCACAGCTTCTGGCCGGTGACGCGATACGTGTCGCCGTCGCGCTCGGCGTACGTCGAGAGTCCCGCGAGGTCGGAGCCCGCGCCGGGCTCGCTGAAGCCCTGGCACCATTGGGTCTCACCCCGCAAGAGGGGCGCGAGGTATCGCTGGCGTTGCGCTTCGGTTCCGAAGAGCAGGATCGCCCGTCCGAGCCAGTTCAGCGGCCCGACGGCGTTGAGGACGCCGGCGTCGCCGAGCTCCTCGTTGATGATCGCCTCGAAGAGGGGGCTCAACGCCCGCCCGCCGTAGGCCACCGGCCAGCTGAGCCCGAGCCAGCCGCCGGCGTACATGGTGCGATGCCACGACATGCGAAATGCCTGCTCCGTCGCGGAGTCACGGAAGTCCGGCGTCGGTCCCGGATGGTTGTCGGCCAGCCACGCACGGAACTCGGCGCGGAACCGGGCGTGTTCGGGTGTGTCGGCGAAGTCCATCGTCGTCCTCAGCTGTCGCCCGCGGCGGAGCGCGTCGCGATCGCTCGATAGTGGACGGCTTCGTCGCCGAGGAGGGCCCGATCGGCCATCGCCCGGCGGTGATGGAGGTGGGCGCGACATTCCCACGTCATGCCCATGCCCCCGTGCACCTGGATCACGCGTTCGCACACCAGCTTGCCCTTCTCCGAGCAGTAGGCCTTCGCGACGTGGGCCGCGGTCACGGCGTCGCCGAGGTCGAGGTGATCGATCGCCCAGGCCGCGTGGTTCACGAGGCTCCGAGCGCCTTCGACGTCGACGTGCGCGTCGGCCAAGAGGTGCTGCACGGCCTGGAACCGGCCGATCGGCACGCCGAACTGGACGCGCGTCTTGGCGTGTTCGACGGCCAGGTCGAGAGCACCGGCCATGACGCCCACGAGGTCGGCGGCGACGGCGACCAACGCGACAGCCTGCCATCGTGCTCGTGCATCGGTGGACAGCGCCCCGATCCGGTCACCGCGCGAGCCCGGTGTGACGCCGGCGACGCGTCGGGTGGGGTCGAGCGCGTCGCGGTCGGCTTCGAGCTCGACGCAGACCACGTCGCCGTCGGGTTCGATCGCCAGCGCCACGTCGCAGCCGGCGGCGTCGAAGGCGACCGACGCCGCTTCGACGGTCGCGACGTCGGCCAGGGCGGAGTCGAACGCCACGGCCCAGCGCCGAGTCCCACCGACGAGCTCCGCGATCGATTCGGGATCGGCGCCCGCGGCGGCCAGCATCTGACCGGGCAGCACGGCGGCGCCGAGGTACGGAACCGGGGCGACCGCCCGGCCGAGCGCGGCAAGGACGATCGTGGTGTCGAACACGGTGCCCATCCCCCCCGACGCCTCGGGGAGGCCGAGGCCGAGCAGCTCCGTCGTGGCCAGCTGGTTCCAGAACGCGTCGTCGTCGAACGACTCGAGCCCGCTCACCGTGGCCGGGATCGCCTCCACCTGGGCCGCGATCGACTCGGCCAGCAGCTGTTCGGTCTCATCGAGCAGGGCGTCCACTCAGCTCCCTCCGACTCGGTCGGTCGACCACGGATCGAAACTGGCTGCCGCTCCGTCCGGGATCCGCGCGGTGGCGCCGAAGCGGGGTGGGGCATCGAGCGTCTGGGCCGCCTCACCGACGAACCTCCAGGGCACCCCGACGATCCGCCGCCGACCCCATTCCGGGTGCTCCACCTCGACGTAGATGCCGAACGACGCGAGCTGTTCGTCGTCGAGGAGGCCTTCGGCATCGGCCACGATCGTGGCCGGCACGCCGAGGCGGTGCACTTC
>DASUAS010000210.1:0-2940 GCA_035763625.1 Acidimicrobiia bacterium | reverse complement strand
CGAGGTAGTCGACGATCGGGATCTGGTTCGCCATGTCTGCTCGGTCCCCCGCGAGGCTCGGTGATGTGTCGTTCGACGCTACCCGTTGGTCCCGGTGCCGACCACCTCCGGGGCCCCACCCGAGCCGTCGTCGGCGTCCGTGTCGGGGTCGGTGTCGGGGTCGGTCTCGGCGTCGGTCTCGAGGTGCGACATCCACGCCGCGAACATCTCCGCGTAGCGCCCGCCCGGGATCGCGACCAGCTCGTCGTGGGAGCCCAGTTCGATGATGCGACCGTCGTCGACGACGGCGATGCGGTCGGCTCGCATCGCGGTCGAGAGGCGGTGGGCGACGATGATGGCGGTGCGACCCTCGAGCACCGCGTCGAGGCCGGCCTCCACCAGCGTCTCCGACTTGAGGTCGAGGTTCGACGTCGCCTCGTCGAGCACCAGCACGCGCGGCGCGGCGAGAAACGCGCGCGCCAACGCCAGGAGCTGCCGCTCACCCGACGACAACGACACGCCCCGTTCGTGCACCGGGGTGTCGAGACCCTCGGGCAGCCGGTCGACGAGATCGGTGAGCCCGACCCGCTTGACTGCTTCGGCCACCTCGTCGTCGCCGGCGTCGGGACGCGCGAACGCGATGTTGTCGCGCATCGTGCCCGCGAACAGGAACGGCTCCTGGGGCACGACCCCGAGTTGGCGGCGCAGCGAGTCGATGGAGACCTCGCGCAGATCGTGGCCGTCGATGGTGACGACGCCCTCGGTCGGGTCGTAGAAGCGGGTGACGAGCTTCGCGATCGTCGACTTGCCTGCGCCCGTCGGACCGACGAGCGAGATGGTCTCTCCGGCCGCGATGGCGAGGTCGACGTCCTCGAGGACCGGCTTGGCCGGGTCGTAGGCGAACGACACGTGCTCGAGCGTCACCGCGCCCTCGATCGGCGGCAGCGTCTCCGCTCCTTCCGCCTCTTCGACCGTGGGGTGGGTCTCGAGCAGCTGGGCGAGCTTGGTGATCGCGGCCTGGCCCTGCTGGTAGAGGTTGTACTGCTGCACGAGTGACTGGATGGGGCCGAAGAACGAGTTGAGGTAGAGCAGGTAGGCGGCGAGCACACCGACGGTGAGGTTCCCGTCGCGCACCATGTTCCCGCCGATGAGGAGCAGCGCCGCCTGGCCCAGCAGGCCGACGAACTCGGTGCTGGCCCCGTAGGTCGCGGCGAGGTGGGCCGTGTGGTCGTTGGCGTCGCGGTACTCACCGGTGACGTTGCGGTGGTTGAGCACGTTGTGCCGGGCGCGGTTGAAGCTGGTGACCACGCGCACCCCCGACAGGCTCTCGGAGAGGTCGCTCAACACCGAGGCGATGCCGTCGCGCACTCGCTCGTAGCCTTTGTCGGACGACACGCGGAACCACAGCGACAGGCCGGTGAGCAACGGCACGATCATCAGCAGGGTGATGAGGGTCAGC
Source organism: Acidimicrobiia bacterium (assembly GCA_035763625.1). Classification (GTDB taxonomy): domain Bacteria; phylum Actinomycetota; class Acidimicrobiia; order IMCC26256; family DASPTH01; genus DASUAS01. The sequence goes on along the minus strand of DASUAS010000210.1, from coordinate 1,502 downwards.
TCCACGTTGTACGTGAACAGCACGACGGTGACGATCACCATCGTGAGCCCCTGCAGCGCGAACTGCGGGAGCCCGTCCTGGAGGAGCTGCTGCAGCGACTCGATGTCGCTGGTCATGCGGGTCATGATCACGCCCGCCTTCTCCTCGGTGTAGTAGTCGAGGGAGAGGCGTTGGAGGTGCGCGAACGTCCGGACCCGCAGTTCGAACATCACCCGCGACGCGGCGCGTCCGGTCGTGGCAACGCGCGCGCCGCTGGCGGCGGCGGAGACGACGACGGCGAGGATCGCGAGGACGCCGATGATCGCCAGCGTCGTCCAGTCGTGCGGGGTGATGCCGTCGTCGATGCCCTTCTGGCTCAGGAAGGGGCCGGCCTGCACGCACAGCGCTTCGATCACGATGAACACCGTCGACAGCGTGATCATCTTGCGGTGCGGCCGCAGCATGCGCCGCAGGCTGATGCCCGACTCCGGCATGCGGTGGGTGAACGTGCGCTCGGATGCCTCCCAGCGCTCGTCGCCGTTCAGGTCGGGCTCGTCGGCGAGGAGCTTCTCCACGCCCTGGCGCATCTCCCAGGGGATGCCGGCGAACGGCAGCCCGTTCCCCGGGTTGCCGGCCGAACGGCCGACCGAGCCGCCCATCGGCGCGCCACCCGTGATGGTGCCTCCACCCCACGCCATCAGTCGACGTCCTGCATCTCGCCGACGTCGCCGTCGAGCGTGCGCGAGCGCGCCACGTCGGCGTCGATCTCGGCGTCGACGAGTCGTTGCGCTTCGAGCTCGCCCTCGGCTTCGGGGTCGCTCTGCGACAGGATCTCGGCGTAGCGCGGCTCGGACACGAGCAGCTCGGCGTGCGTGCCCTCGGCGATGACCCGGCCGCCCTCCACCACCGCGACCCGGTCGGCGAGGCTGATCGTCGACAGGCGGTGGGCGATGATCAGCGTCGTGCGGTCGGTCATGAGCTCGCCCAGCGCCTCGTGGATCTGCTGCTCGATCTGCACATCGATCGCCGAGGTCGCGTCGTCGAGCACGAGGATCGGTGGGTTCACCACGAGCGTCCGGGCGATGGCGAGCCGCTGACGCTGTCCGCCGGAGAGGGTGAAGCCGCGCTCCCCCACCACCGTGTCGTAGCCGTCGGGAAGCGCACGCACGAACTCGTCGGCACCGGCGGCGCGCGCGGCAGCCTCGATCTCCTCGAACGAGACGTCGGGTCGCCCGTAGGCGAGGTTGTCGCGAATCGACACCGAGAACAGGAACGGCTCGTCGAGCACCATGCCGATGTGGTGGCGCAGGCTCGGCAGGGTGAGGTCGCGCACGTCCTTCCCGTCGACGCGCACCACGCCGTCGGTGACGTCGTAGAAGCGCGCCAGGAGGCGCGCCGCGGTCGACTTGCCGCTCCCGGTGCGACCGACGAGCGCGACCGTCTCTCCCGGACGGAGGTGCAGGTCGAAGCCGTCCAGCACCGGCGTGCCGTTCGCGTAGTCGAAGCTCACGTCGTCGAAGCGC
>DASUAS010000209.1:0-2176 GCA_035763625.1 Acidimicrobiia bacterium | reverse complement strand
CCGTGGGCGAGCAGGTTGGCGAACCAGTCCTGCACCGCGCTCCACGACACGATCGAACGGAACGGGTTCTGCCGGAACGCCTCCATCTCGGTGCCCTCGCCCCAGTCGGAGAGGTAGCGCGTGTAGTACGCGTTGCCGCCGTGCGCGGTGACGACCGCGCCAGCCTCGTTCAGCAACCCCCACATCGGGTCGAACACCGGGTCCGCGGGTGACACCGGACCCGAGGCGGTGATCACCGGGCCGGGCACGAGGACGAAGAAGCGGGCGTCACGCTCGAGGCTCCACTCGACCGACTTCACCGCTTCGTCGGGGTCGACCATGGTCAGCAGGGGCGCGCCGAAGATGCGCTCCTGGTAGGCGAAGCCCCAGTCGTCGTCGAGCCAGCGGTTGAAGGCGCGGAACGCCGCGAGCAGCGCGGGCGGGTCGTCGAGGAGCGCCTGCTCCATGCCGACGCCGAGGGTGGGCAGGAAGATGGCGCCGCCCATGCCCTGCTCGTCCATGAGCTTCAGGCGCGCGTCGCGGTCGAGGTACTCGGGGTGCTCGCTCAGGGGGTCGAGGTCGCCGAAGAGCTCGCGGATGCCCTCACCCTTCGGGTTGCGGCCGCGGAAGTACTCGTCGAGCGCGCCCGGCTTGGAGATCGGGTCCCAGGTGGGGTTGGGGATGAAGCGGTTGACCTTGCCGCCGACCAGCAGGCGCTGCTTGCCGTTGATCTCGGCCCACTGCATGGTGCGGCCGGCCATGCCCTTCTCGGCGTGGCGGGTGAAGGCGTCGATCGCCTCGTAGTAGTGGTTGTCGCAGTCGAAGTACTCGAAGTCGACGTGGCTGGTCATGGCTCCCCCTCACGGCTCGGGCGGGCGGCTCGGCGCCTCGTCCAGCTTACGCAACGCCTGCGGAGGCGCACCGGGCTGCGAAGCAGGTCGTGTCGGAGCCATACTGCGAGGCATGCCGAACCACCCCGTGCGTGACGACATCGACCTGCTCGACGGGCACTGGTACGCCACCGAGCCCCACGCCGACTGGACCTGGATGCGCGAGCACGCGCCCGTCTTCTACGACCCCAAGAGCGACGTGTGGGCGATCACCAAGTACGAGGACGTGCTGGCGATCGAGAAGGACGCCAAGGGCTTCTCCAGCTACAAGGCGCCGCGACCGCACGGCGAGCCGCTCCCGATGATGATCAGCATGGACAACCCGCTGCACCAGCGCCGCCGGTCGCTCGTGTACCACGGGTTCACACCGAAGCGGGTGGCCGAGCACGAGCAGCGCATCCGCGCCATCTGCAACGAGATCGTCGACCGCGTGTGCGAGCGTGGTGAGTGCGACTTCGTCTGGGACATCGCCGCGCCGCTACCGCTGCTGCTCATCGCCGACATGCTCGGGTTCGAGCCCAGCGCCTACGACGACCTGCTGCGCTGGTCCGACGACCTCATCCGCGCCACCACCGCCGAGCCCACCCCCGAGATCCAGGCCGCGTCGCTCGAGGCCAGCCTCGGGTTCCGCGCCATGCAGCTCGAGGTGATCAAGGACCGCCGATCGAAGCCGCAGCAGTCCGACCTCGTCTCCCTGCTCTGCTACGCCGAGATCGACGGCGAGAAGCTCGACGACGAGTCGATCGTCCAGGAGACGCTGCTGATCCTGATCGGTGGCGACGAGACGACCCGTCATGTCATCACCGGCGGCCAGCTGGCGCTGTTCGAGCACCCCGACCAGTGGAAGATCATGCGCGACGACCCCGCGGTGCTGGAGCCGGGCGTCGAGGAGATGCTGCGCTGGATCTCGCCGATCAAGAACATGGCCCGCACGGTCGTCGACGACGTCGAGCTGCGCGGCGAGACGCTGCGGGCCGGCGACCAGGTGATCCTCATGTACCCCTCGGCCAACCGCGACGACGACGAGTTCCCCGACCCGTTCACGTTCGACGTGAAGCGCGACCCCAACCACCACCTCGCGTTCGGCTTCGGCCCGCACTACTGCCTGGGCCAGGCACTGGCGCGGCTCGAGCTCAACGTGATGTTCGACGTGCTGTTCCGCCGGCTGCCCGACCTCGAGCCCGCCGGTGACGAGCCGCTCCCGTACCGGGCGTCGAACTTCATCGTCGGCCCCGAGGCGATGCCGGTGAAGTTCACCCCTACCGCCAAGGCCGGCTGAACGGCCAAACACACGCGCTTTTCACCAC
>DASUAS010000208.1:0-9757 GCA_035763625.1 Acidimicrobiia bacterium | reverse complement strand
GGTGACGATGATCGTCCAGATGTCGGCGTCCTCCTCGAGCGTGCGCGCCGCGTCGTTGACCTCCGCGATCATCTGGTCGTTGATCGCGTTGAGCACCTCGGGCCGGTTGAGCCGGATGCACGCGGTGCGGCCGCGCCGCTCCACGACGATGGTCTCGTAGGTCACGAATGGTCCCCTTGGTAGGTCTCGAACTCGGTTTCGGCGGCGTCTGCCACCACCGTCCCGGCGAAGAACGACGGGTTCATGCCCCGGTAGAGCTGCACCACGTTCGAGAACGTGAGCTCGCGGAAGTTGGCCTCGGTGATGTGGCCGTGCTCGACCAGCTCGTAGGCCTCGTCGAGCACCTCGGTGGCGTCGACCACGTCGAAGTGGGCGATGTCGGAGCCGAGGATCGGCTTGAGCTGCAAGCCCATCGACTCGTCGAAGGCGATGGACGTCATCGGGTCGTCGGCTTCACAGCCGAAGTAGAAGTTGCGTGCGAAGAGACGGCGGATGTCTTCGGGACCGTCGATGTGGACGTGGGCGAAGTCATCGCTGTCGAGGTCGCGTGCGGTGAGCTCCTCCTGTGACGTGTCCGACTCCAGCGCGTCGAGGTTCCGAGCCACGATGTCGTCGATCTTGCCGTCGAAGCGCGGGTTGCCGGCGGTGTACCGCTCGTAGAGACGGCGGAACTCGGCGAGGTCGAGGTTGGTCGGCTTCAGGTGCTCGTCCATGAACGCGCGGTTGCGCTTCTCCCAATGACCCAAGAGGTCACCGTAGAGGTTGCACGCCCACCCGACGCCACCTTCGAGGAACCCGAAGTTGAGCGTGGGGAACCGCTCGGTGACGCCGCCGAGGAACAGGCTGCGCGCAAACGTGTGGTGGCTCTGCGCGAAGTGCCCGAGGTGGTTAGCGACGAAGTTCGACGACAGGCTGCGATCCGGCCACCCCATCGACCCGCTGTGGCTCGTCACCGGGATGCCGAGGTCGACGAACCTCTGCCACACGGGGTCGTAGTCGTAGGGGCTGTCGAGTCCGAGGGCATCGATGTACACGCGTCGCTTGGCCGGATCGGGTTGCCATTCGGCGTCGGCCTCGATCGGGCGCGGGATGGTCCCGCCGGTCACCAGCACCTTCAGCCCGAGGCCATGGGCGTGGTCCATCTGCTCGATCGCCTCGGTCGGCTCGGCGAGGCTCAGCACCCCGACCGGCACGACACGGTCGAGGTACGGCGAGAACAGGTCGGCGACCATCGTGTTGTAGGCGCGGATCGCGACGTTGCCGAGCTCGGGATCGGCGATGTCGCGCCCCAAGGTGAGGCCGACGCTGGGGAACACGATCGCGACGTCGATGCCCCAGTCGTCGAGGCTGTCGTAGAAGAGGCCCGGGATCGCGGTGGCCGCCCGGTCGCGCACGTTGACCGGGACACCCCAGTACGACGGGCGGCGCAACCTCCGGCGGCGCCGCTCGTCGGCGTCGAGCTCGTACCACCCGTGGAAGCGGTGGCCGTAGCGGGTGCGGAACCGGTCGACCATCGCCGGACCGCCGACGTCGGCGATGAAGTCGAAGTACACCGGGAACAGCTCGACCCAGTGTCCGTCGGCGTCGATGACCGGGTGGTCGAGCTGCTCGCGCACCTTGGCGCTCTTGGTCGTGGTCACGTGAGCTCCTGTGGCCGTGCGCCGAAGCGCGCCTCGTAGCGGTCGGCGTACGCGGGCCACGCGTCGGGGTTCAGGAGCCGCGGCGGCACCTTGCCCGCGAAGATGTCGAGCCACTGCGCCGCCGTCGCCCGCGCGATGTCGCGCGTCGCTTCGACGGTGATCCCCGCGGTGTGGGGGCTGGCCACGACGTTCTCGAGCGTGAGCAGCGGGTGCGCGGGATCGGGCGGCTCGTCGTGGAACACGTCGATGCCCGCGCCCGCGATCGTGCCGGACACGAGGGCGTCGTACAGCGCGGCTTCGTCGTGCACCGGTCCCCGGGCGGTGGTGACGAAGAACGCGCTGGGCTTCATGCGCGCGAACTGCTCGCGCCCGATGAGCCCTTCGGTCTCGGGAGTGAGCGGGCAGTTCAGCTGCACGAAGTCAGCGCGCGCCAACAGCTCGTCGAGCTCGACCTTCGTCGCCCCGCGCGCGCGGGTCTCGTCGGCGGTGAGGTACGGGTCGTACGCCAGCACCGTCATGCCGAACGGCGCGCACAGCTCCACCAGCCGGCTCCCGATCTGACCGACGCCCACGATGCCGAGTGTCTTCCCCTGCAGCTCGGTGCCGCGCAGCGCGGTGCGGTCCTGCACCCGTTCGCGCCGCATCGTGCGATCGGCAACGACGATCTTCTTCGCCAGCGCGAGCATGAACCCGAGCGCGTGCTCGGCGACCGCCTCGCGACCGGGGCCGGAGTTGTTGCACACGATCACGCCGGCTGCCGTGCACGCGTCGACGTCGACGATGTCGTAGCCCGCGCCGGCGGAGCAGACCGCGAGCAGGTCGGGGCATCGTTCGAGCAGCGCCGGACCGCAGATCCACTGCTCGGCGACACCCGGATTGCGCGCCAGCTCGGTGCGGATGAGCGACTGGTAGCCGTGCGCTCGCTCGAGCGCCGCCCAGTTCGTGTCGACGTCACCGGTGATGTCGAGGCGCGTCACGCCGATGCCGCCGTCGGCCGCGAGCAGGTCGCCGGCGACGGGATCGGTCCACTGGTCGAAGTAGACGAGACGCCGCTGCACGGTGGCGGGACTCAGTCGAGCTTCGGCTTGGCCTGGGCGGCTCGGAACCGCTCGGCGAGCTCGGCGTCGACGTTGCTGTAGTCGTTGATGGCGATGCGGCCCTCGCGCCCCGGGACCGGGTCGTAACCGAGGTGACCACCCACGTTCTCCATGTGGAAGAACTCGCGGCCGAGCGGGAGACGGCGGTCCTCGATCGGCACCTCGTTCCAGGCCCGCAGCACCAGCCGTCGTCGAGCGGGATCGTCGCCGTCGACGAAGTCGGAACGGGAGTGGCACATCGCGTAGTTGTTCGCCATCGACGCGTCGCCGGGTTGCATGCGCAGCTCGACCTGTTGCTGGACGAGCACGCGCCGCAGGATCTCGATCGCCTCCTCCTCTTCGAGGGTGAGCTCACGCCCGAGCTCGTGCAACGCGGGCACGATGCTGCTGTACGTGAAGTTGATGCAGATGCGGCCGTCGACGTTCGAGAAGATCGGCACGTCGTACGGCGTGACGTCGGGCTGGTCGTCGGGCTGCTCGCTGCGTCGGTGGTGCGGGAACCCGCGGTAGAGGATCGGCAGGATGTCGGGCCGCGTTGCGAGGATCGTGTTGTGCGCGGCCGGACCGCTCGAGAACTGGCTCTCGCCGCCCTGCTCGGCCTGGTGCACCCAGAGCAAGGAGAAGAGGTCGGCGGCGTCGTTGTGCATCGCGAGCTCGGCCGCCGACTTCGTGCCGCGGGCCGACTGCACGCCGTCGGGCATCACGACCTGCTGCACGCGCACCATTCGGTGCCCGAACGAGTTGTTCGACACGAGCCGACCGAAGTGGCAGAGCCAGCACCAGAAGAGCCGTTCGTCCTCCTCGACCGTGTGGTCGTCGACCGGGAAGCCGCGCACCACGACGAGGCCGCGGCCGGAGATGAGCTCGTGGTAGACCTCGCTCGCCTCGGGGTCGACGTCCGGGTGGTGCACGTGCTCGAGCTCGATCTCGTCGCGCGGGACGTCGCGCACGCGCTCGAGGACCTCCTCGAGGCCGGCGACGGCCGCGGGGCTGAGGCGGTGCACGAGGTCGTCGTCACCCGTGAAGTCGGTACCGGTCCACGCCATGGCGTCGTGGACCTGCTCGGTGTGGATGGCCGTGCTCACGTCGTGGCCCCCGCCTTCGTGACGGGGATGCTGCGCAGCCGCTGCACGTGCGCGGTCGCGGCTTCCGCCATGAAGCCGACGTCGGTGCCCGCGCTCACGAACCGCAGCCCGAGGCCCACGAGCTCGGTGAGGAGCTCCTGGTCACGGATCCCGGCGATGCCGAAGATCACGTCGTGCTCGCGGCAGGCACGGGCCACGGAGCGCGTGGCGTCGAGGAACGCCGGAGCGCGGAAGTCACCGAGCATGCCCATCTCGGCGGTGAGGTCGTGCGGACCGAGCATCACCATGTCGACGCCCGGCACCGACGCGATCTCGCCCGCGCGGCTCACGGCGGCGGGCGTCTCGAGCATGACCGCGACGATCGTCTGCGCGTCGTACGCGTCGAGGAGCTCACGCGGCGGCATCGTCTGATACCGGTTCGACGGGTTGGGTCCGGTCACCGAGCGGTGGCCCCGCGGCGGGAAGCGACACGCACCCGCGACGCGCTCCGCCTCCTCGCGCGTCTCGACGTGCGGGACGATCACCCCCATCGTGCCGACGTCGAGCGCCCGGGTCAGGTGGTGCGGCTCGTGCGACGGCACCCGCACCAGGGGTGTGATCCCCGCGGCCACCGCGCCGGCGCAGAGGAGCGCCGTGGTCTCGAGCGACGTCGCGGTGTGCTCGAGGTCGACGTAGACCGCATCGAAGCCGCTCGACGCCGCGATCATCGGGATGTCGGCGGTGCGCGCCTGCGCGAGCGCGAGGCACACGACCAGTTGCCCGGCGTCGATCCGGTCCCGCAGCGACGGCATCGCGTCCATCATCGCGGGCCGAGGGTCGTGGGCACCCTGCTCTCGGGCCGCGCCTCGAGTCGCATCCATCGCCTCCGCAGAAAGGTGATGCTCGATGGTGAGAACGAGCCTCTCACCACCGCGCACCCTAGTCGGGGTCAGCGAGGGCCGCTGATCCCCCCGAGGCAGAACGCCCACATGTCGGCGGGGCCCTCCGAGCCGGTGTGCAGGATGTTGCCGCGCACGGCGGCGGTGGCGGTGTTGAGCAGGATCTCGGCGAGCCGACGGCTCCCGATGTCGTCGCGCACCTGCCCACTGGCGATCCCTCGCTCGATCGCCTCCTGCACCAGCGCGACCTCCGGCTCCATCGCCCGGGCGTAGTCGTCGGGACGGGTGGACGACAGCGTCATCGAGTAGAGCGCCAACGCGCGCACGACGTCGTCGCTCAGCTTGGGTGCCCAGTGGTTGGTGACGAACACGCGGATCTGCTCGATCGAGTCGTCCTGCTGCTCCATCTTGTCGCGCTGCCAGGCCGCGGTCGCCGTGATGCACTCCTCGAACAGCGCGAGCAGCAGGTCGCCCTTGCTCGCGAACGTCTGGTAGAAGCTGCGCAGAGAGAGCTTCGAGCGATCGACGACGTCCTGTACGGTGAAGTTGAGGTTGCCGGTCTCGTCGAGGAGCGCCATCGCCGCCTGGACGAACCCGTTGCTCTTGTCGAGCGCGCGGCGGCGAGCCTCGACCAACGAGCGGTCGAGCGCGCGCTGCTGCCAGCCGCTCAGATCGTCGGCGTCGGCCACGCCGGCCTTGCCCCGCTTCGGTGAAGCCTTCGTCATGTGATCCTTCTCTCCCGGACCGCGTCATGTTCTCACCGCGTGGAAGTTCACTCCAGATCTGATCGCGAGTGCCACTCTGTCCAGGGGAAACGCCCCTTGCGTAGTCTCCCCGGCATGGATCCCCTCACCTTCGACGGCGCGGTCGTCATCGTCACCGGCGGCGGCGGCGGCCTCGGCCGCAGCCACTCACTCGAACTGGCGCGGCGCGGCGCCCGGGTCCTGGTGAACGACCTGGGTGGCGCGGTCGACGGCACCGGCGCGTCGGCAAGCGCCGCGCAAAAGGTGGTCGACGAGATCCGCGCCGCGGGGGGCGAAGCGGCAGCCAACACCGACTCGGTGGCCACGCCCGAGGGTGGCGCCGCCATCGTCCAGTGCGCGCTCGACGAGTTCGGCCGTGTCGACGCGATCGTCAACAACGCCGGGATCCTGCGCGACGCCGCGTTCAAGAACGTCACCCCGGAGCTGCTCGATCCGGTGATCGACGTGCACCTCAAGGGTGCGTTCAACGTGTTGCGGCACGCATGGCCGATGCTCCGCGAGCAGGGCTCGGGACGCATCGTGAACACGAGCTCCGGTTCCGGGTTGTTCGGCAACTTCGGCCAGTCGAACTACGGCGCCGCGAAAGCAGGGCTCATGGGGCTGACGCGCGTGTTGTCGATCGAGGGTGCGCGCAACGACGTGAAGGTCAACGCGATCGCGCCGATCGCGTACACGCGCATGACCGAGAGCCAGATGGACGAGAACATGCGACCCGACCTCATCTCACCGTTGGTCGCGTACCTGTGCCACGAGTCGTGCGCGGTGACCGGCCAGGCCTACTCCGTGGGCGGCGGGCGCGTCTCGCGGTTGTTCCTCGGCATGACCACCGGCATCACCGAGGCCGACCTCAGCGCCGAGATGATCGCGGCCCGGATCGAGGAGATCGACGACCCGGCGGAGTTCGCCATTCGCTGGTGAGGGCGGCCGCTGGTGAGCCGCTACGCCCGCAGGCGGGCGGCGACGGTGCGGGGCCGTTCGGCGCCGCCGGCCTCGAGCAGGCTGCGCTGCACCTTGCCCGACGCGGTCTCGGGGAACGGCTCGTCCCACAGCACGAGCTCCTCGGGGATCTTCCACTTCGCGGCACCCGCCGCGACGAGCGCGTCGACCATCGCGTCGAAGCCGAGCGTGGCGCCGGGGGCGAGCCGCACCGCCATTGCCAGGCGCTCCGCGGTCGCGTCGTCGGCCACTCCGTACCCGGCGCCCTGGAGCACCCCGGGCAGCGCGCCGACCATGCCGTCCATCTCCGCGATGGGGATGTTCAACCCGTTGCGGATGACGATGTCCTGGATGCGCCCGGTGATCTTGAGCCGTCCGTCGCGTCGCTCGGCGAGGTCACCGGTGAGGAACCAGTCGTCGTCGAACGCGTCGGCATCATCGTCGGGATCGACGTAGCCGAGGAACAGGTGGGGGCCGGCGACACAACACTCGGCGGGATCCCGCTTCGACCCGATGCGCACCTCGACGCCGGCGAGCGGCGCCCCGTCGTCGCCGAGACGGACCGCTTCGCGCTCGTCGCGCGCGCTCGCGGTGGACACCGGCGCCTCCGACGATCCGTACGCCCGCAGGACGACGATCCCGTACTCGTGCTCGGCCCGGGCCAGGATGCGCGGATCGAGCATCGAGCCTCCGAGGAACACCGAGGTGATCGGCACCTTGCCGACGCCACGCGCCTGCGCCTGGTCGAGCACCCGGTCGAGCAGCAGATCGGGACCGCCGAAGAAGGTCGCGGCCGTCTCGACGAGGAACTCGAACGTGGCAGCGTCGTCGAAACGCGACTCGACGGTGACCTGCGCCCCGAGCCACGGCGCCACGGTGGTCGCCTGCAGCATCCCGGTGACCGACGCCAGCGGGCTGATCATGAAGATGTTGTCGGCCGCGGTGAGCGCGGGCGGATCGACGAAGTTGCGCGTCGCCGAGAGCATCGTGTTCAGCGAGTGCACGACGCCCTTCGGACGCGACGTGGTGCCCGAGGTGAAGATGACCACCGACGGCTCGTCGGGATCGCGCGGAACCCGAGCCGTCCTGCGTGCGGACGGCGCGTTCCCGATCGAGCCGACCGGCACCCAACGGGTCGATGCGTTCTGGTCGGCGACTGCCGGGAGCATCGCGTCGGGGGCGAGCGTGACCGCGGGAGCGGTCGCGGCCACGATGTCGTGGATCTGCGCGCTTCCCGCGCTCGTGGGCGCCACCATCGTCAGCGTGCCGGCGCGCACCGAGGCGTGGATCGCGACCACGGAGGTGACGTCGTTCCCGGCGAGCACCAGCACTGCGTCGCCTCCCCGCACCCCCTCGGCATCGAGCGCCGCGACCGCATCGTCGATGGCGACGTCGAGCTGCTCGTAGGTGAGCGACCGCCCACGATCGACCACGGCGACCCGCGCCGGTGATCGCCGCGCCGCGTCGGCGACCAGGTCGACCGGCTCGGTGCGCCACCAGCCGTCGGCGCGGAACCGCCGGGCCCGGGACGCGGCGCGGGCGGCGGCGTTCACGGTGAGGCCGTTCTCGGTGAGTCGGTGCACGGAGTCCCCTGAGAGTGCGGCACGCGGAATCGGAGAACCATGTTACGGTCCCGCGTCGTGGAAGGCATTCCGCGCTACCCGCCCACCGTCTGGGCGCTGGTCGAACAGGCCGCCGAACAGTGGCGCGACCACGTGCTGCTCGCCGACGACCACGGCCGCTCGCTGACCGGCGCGCAGCTGCACGACACCGCCCTCGGCGTCGCGGCCGACTTCGCCGCTCGTGGGGTGCGCCCGGGCACGATCGTGTCCTGGCAGCTGCCGACCACGCTCGAGACGATGGTGGTGATGGTCGCGCTGAGCCGGTTGGGCGCGGTGCAGAACCCGCTCATCCCCATCCTGCGGGAGCGCGAGGTCCGGTTCATCACCCGGCAGGTCGGCACCGAGCTGTTCGTGACCACCGAGCGGTGGCGCGGCTTCGAGCACGGCGAGCTGGCCCGCACCCTCGGCGCGGAGCAGGGCTTCCCGATCTTCATCACCGATCTCGACACCGATGCCACGACGATCGGCAACACGCTCCGGCTCCAGCAGGGCGACCCGGCGACGCTCCCCGCTCCCCCGGTCCTGGACGAGTCGCCGGTGCGCTGGATCTACACGTCGTCGGGCACCACCGCCGATCCGAAAGGCGTCCGTCACACCGACGTCACCGTGATGCACGGTGCGACCGGCCCCATGAGCACCGGCGCGTCACCCGACGACGTCAATGCGGTCGCGGTACCGATCTCCCACATCGGCGGGATGCTCATGCTCACCGCCTCGTTGATGACCGGCATGCAGCTCGCGCTGTTCGAGTCGTTCGACCCCGCCACCACCCCGGAGCGCATGGCTGCGCACGGTTCGACCGTGCTCGGGAGCGCGGTGCCGTTCTTCCTCGCGTACTTCGACGCGCAGCAGCGCCACGGCCACGATCCGCTGTTCCCCCGCCTCCGCATGCTCACCGGGGGTGGCGCGACCACGCCGCCGGAGATCAGCCGGCGCGCGCGCGAGGTCCTCGGGGTGCGCGGGATCGTCAACTCGTGGGGACTCACGGAGTTCCCCGTCGCCACCTACGGACGGCCCGACGCGCCGTTCGACGTGCTCGACGCCACCACCGGTCCCGCGGTCCCGGGTACCGAGGTGCGCGCGGTCGGCGACGACGAGCGCGTCTGCGCGCCCGGCGAGGAAGGTGAGCTGCGCGTGCGCGGACCGCAATGCTTCCTCGGCTACGTCGACGCGTCACTCGACGCCGACGCGTTCGATGCTGACGGATGGTTCCGCACCGGCGACCTCGGGATCATCGACGCCGACGGCAACGTGACCGTCACCGGACGCATCAAGGACATCATCATCCGCAACGCCGAGAACATCTCGGCGCTCGAGATCGAGAACGCTCTCTACCAGCACCCAGCGGTGGCCGACGTCGCAGTGGTCGCCGCGCCCGATCCGCGCACCGGTGAGCACGCCTGCGCATTCGTGGTCGTGTCACCCGATGCCGAGGCGCCGACGCTGCAACGGCTCGCCGACCACTGTCGGGCGCTCGGGCTCGCGGTGCAGAAGTGCCCGGAGCAGCTCGAGCTCGTCGACGTGCTGCCACGCAACTCCTACGGCAAGGTGCTCAAGCAGGAGCTGCGCACGCGCGTCGCCTGACGCTCACGCCTGCGGTGTGAGCACGACCTTGCCGGCGACGCGACGGTGCTCGAGATCGTCGAGCGCGGTGGCGGCGTCCTCGAGCGCATAGGTGGTGGGCTCGGTCGGGTTGATGACGCCGTCGGCGGCGAGGGCGAAGAGCTCGGCGAGC
>DASUAS010000207.1:0-12604 GCA_035763625.1 Acidimicrobiia bacterium | reverse complement strand
ACCCCCCGCACCGCGACCCCCGCCGGGGCTCCGGAGACCCGACGGAGGCCGCGGTCGCTCACATGTTCGGGCAGTTGCCCTGGGCCGCACCCGACGGTGCGGAACCCTGCGCCGGCGCGGGACCTCGTGCCGGCGCAGTCGTCGACGAGCGCCCGTTGTCGCTCGTCGTCGAGCTGCTCCCCGTGGTCGAGGACGAGCTCGAGCTGTCGTTGGTCTGCGCGTGCGCGACCATCGCACCGCCACCGACCATCGCTCCCGCGAGACCGATCGACAGCAAGCCGCTGCGCATCCACTTCTGCATCTGCATCACCTCCTCTCGCAGTGCGTCGTGTCCCGGTCACGAAACAGATCGCGCGCTGAGAAGCTTCTGAAGCCAGGTAAGAGCGGCGTGAGAATGCGCGCTTCACGGCTGAGGCTCAGCGCGTGCACAGGACGCGGTCGTCAGCCTCGTCGCATGACCTCACCACTGCGACGATTCACGCGCGCGACCGCCGTGGTGCTGCTCGCGTTCGGCGCGCTGCACGCGTCCGTCTCGAGTGCCGACGCGGCGAGCACGACGACGTCGATCGGTGCCGGAATTCGGGGACCGTCCGGACTCGACGCGACCGTGATCGCGACCGGCCTGAAACACGTGTCCGCGCTCGCGACCGACGCGGACGGACGCGTGTGGGCGGCGACCGCGGCGGCCAGTGACACGGGCAAGGACGCGGTCTACCTGGTGAGCGATTCGGGCGCGACGCCGACCAAGGTGGTCACCGACGTGCACACCCCGCTCGGCCTGGTGTGGGTCGGCGAGACGCTGTACGTGTCAGAGGCGAACGCGGTGCTCGCGCTCTCCGGGTTCGACGGCACGACGTTCGCGTCGCGCGCGACCGTCGTGACGTTCCCCGACGGGACCGGTGAGGTCAACGGCATCACCGCCGGTCCCGACGGCCGCCTCTACGTGGGCATCTCCGCACCGTGCGACGCGTGCACGCCGACCGCGGAGTCCTCGGCGTCGATCGTGTCGTTCCGGCTCGACGGGACCGACCTGCAGACGTTCGCGAGCGGCATCCGCGCGGCCATCGGCCTCGCGTTCTTCCCCGGCACCGACCACCTCTTCGTGACCATGAACCAGCGCGACGACCTCGGCAAGAAGACGCCGGGCGACTGGCTCGCCATCGTGCGCGCGGGCGAGTCGTGGGGCTTCCCCGCGTGCTATGGGCAGGACGGCGGGAAGTGCGCGGACGTTCCCCGTCCCGTCGCCACGCTCGACCCGCACGCGGCCGTGAGCGGCGTCGCGATCGTGACCGGACAGCTCGGCTCGAGCATCGGCACCGGCGCCGCGGTGGCCGAGTGGGTGACCGGCAAGGTGCGGTGGGTGCGGCTCACCGCGACGGGCGATGGCTACTCCGGAACGTCGACGTCGTTCCTGAGCGGCTTCGAGAACCCCGTACCGGTCCTGCTCGACCACCGTGGTGCGCTGCTCGTCGGCGACTGGACGAGCGGGAAGATCTACCGCATCTCGGCGTGACCCCACGATCGTTCTCGGGTGGGGGGTCCTGCGGGGTCAGGTGGTGCGCCCGCCGATGCCGTGCTCGCCCACGGGGCCGACGGTGAGCCCGCGGGCAGCGAACTCGTCGGCCAGACGCGGCAACGCGCCGAGCGCGGAGCGCCACGAGCCCGGGTACGACGTGCAGTCGGAGTCGTGGAGCAACACCGTCCCACCGTCGACGTAGCGGCGGGTGACGTCGGCGACCACGGTGTCGGGCGTCGCCTCGCGCCGCCAGTCACGCCCCCATGTGGTCCACAGCACGGTGCGCATGCCCAACTCGCGCGCGGCGCGCAGCGACGCGTACGAGGAGATGCCGAACGGCGGACGGAACCACCGCGCCTCCACGCCGGTCGCCGCGCTCACGCTGTCGAACGCGCGTCGGATGTCGTCGCGGGCATGGCGCGGTGTGCGCCGCAGCATGTTGCCGTGCACGTCGCCGTGCACCGCGATCTCGTGACCGCGCTCGGCGACCGCGCGGGCGACATCGGGGTCGCGCCGCGTCATGTCGCCGAGCATGAAGAACGTCGCCTTCCAGGCGACGTCGTCGAGCGCGTCGAGGAACCGCGGCGTCGACTCCGGATCCGGCCCATCGTCGAACGTCAGCGCGACGTGGCCCGTACGCCCCACGCCCACGAGCGCGGGGGTGAACCGCACGCCCACCGGCGAGACACCACCGAGCGCGGGTGCGGCGTGCACCACTGCGACCGCGGCGACACCCGCGAGCCCGGCTGCGCCGACGAGACGTGCGGTGCGCGAGGGGCTCAGCGCAGCTCCCCGAGCGGCGCCGCCCGCAGGCCCGCCGACTCGAACTGGGCGTGGAGGTCGGCCACGGCGACCTCCATGGCCGTCGGGTCGCGGTCGCGACCGTCGAGGACGTAGACCTTCCCCGGCTGCAGCTTCGCGGGCAGGCTCTCGGGCCGCACGGTGAAGTTGGCGACGACGAGCTTCTGCTTCTGGCGGTGCGAGTAGTACTGGTCGAACGCGTCGAGCCGTCGACCGGGGCAGAACTCGTGCGCGGGCGTACCCGCCTCACGGGCGATGATGTTGCCGGCCTTGGTGACGTCGTTGCGGGCGCGGGTCCAGCGCAGGAACGAGCCCTTGCCCCAACCGCCGTTGGCGATGTCGACGCCCTCGTCGGCGAGGTCCTCGAGCGCGACCGAGCGGTGGCTGGCGGCGCGGGCGTCGACCACCACGGAGACACCCATGTCGCGGATCTGGGTGAGGAGCACGTCGTCGGTGAGCTGGGCGTGGTCGAGGCGGATGCCGACGTAGGCGGTGTGACCGAAGTGCTTCGGCGGCTTCGCCACACCCACCCCGATCGCGGAGACGGCCTGCGCGCCGAGCGTGAGCCCGCCGTAGAGGACGAGCACGCTCGCCGCTGCGATCATCGCGGAACGTCGTCCACGCGGCGCGCGCAGCGCGACCACGCGGCCCTTGCGGTCGACGAGGTGATCGGTCTGTGCGAGCTCTTCGACATCGTCGGCCGGGTCGGCGACGAAGAGGCGGCGGGCGGTGTCGACGAGCGCGTCGTGCTCGGGTCCTGGACGGGTCACCTCGCGCAGCATGCGGTGCAGCTCGTCGTCGTCACGCGCGTAGCAGTTGACGCCGGCCCGGGCCATCATCTCGGCGTTGTCCTTGCCGTGGCCGGCGATCGGCTTGAAGGTGATGACCGGCAGCCCGACCGCGAACGCCTCCATGCACGTCAACCCACCGGCGTTCTCCACCAGCGCGTCGGCCGCCGACATGAGCGCGGGCATCTCGTCGGTCCAGCCGATGACGGTGCCGAAGCCGCGCTCCTCGAGCTGGGCGCGGAGGTTGTCGTCACGACCGCACACCGTGATCGGGTGGAACTCGCCGCTGCGCCCGATGGCCTCGACGGTGGCGACGACGTCGCCCACACCCCACGAACCCGCCACCACGAGCACGGCCCGGTCCTCCGGCGCCAGACCGAGGTTGGTGCGCACCGCGTCACGGTCGTAGGTGGCCTCACGGAAGCGCTCGCTGACGAGCGGACCGCGCGCGAACGCGTCCCTGCCGCCCCGCGAGGCGGCGGCGGCGGCCGAGATCTCGCTCACCGCGAGGTGGCGGTCGATCCCGCGGTGGACCCACAGCGAGTGCACCGCGAAGTCGGTGAGGTAGGTGAGGACCGGTACGCGCAGCTGCTTCTTGCGGCGCATGCGGCCGAGCACGAGCGACGCGAGGGGGTAGACCGAGACCACCGCGTCGGGGCGGAACTCCTTGATGATCCGTTTGAGCTTCCGACGGGTGAGCCAGGTGTCGAGCATCACCGCCGGTGCGCGCAGCAGCGGCGCCATCCTGTAGCTCAGCTCGTAGCTCCACGGGGCCATGCGCAACTGCACCTGGTAGAACCAGCGCAGCACCGGCCCGATGTGGAAGGCGACCGCGTCGAGGAAGTCGACGACCTCGACCCGGTGCCCTGACGTCTCGAGACGTCGTCGAAGCTCCTTGGCGGCTCCGTCGTGACCTGCGCCCATGGACGCCGACACGATGAGGATGCTCCGGCGCACGAAGGTAGAGACTACCGTCCTCGGGGCATGGCGGCCGTCTTGTTGGCGCTCGGAGCGGCGCTGGCGTACGCCGCGGCGTCGGTGCTCCAGCAGCGCGAGGCGGAGGCCGACGTCAGCGCCGACCAGGGCAGCACGGTCGGCGGCGGGTTCCGCCTGGTGCTCCGTCTCGCCCGACGCCCGATCTGGCTCGCCGGGCTCGGCGCCGACGCGCTCGGGTACGGCCTGCAGGCGGTCGCGCTCGGGGTCGGTGAGCTCATCGTGGTGCAGCCGGTCCTCACCAGCGGCATCCTCTTCGCGCTGCCCGCCGGCGCCTGGTGGGCAGGTCGACGGCTCGGCCGCGCCGACTTCGCCTGGGCGTGCGTGCTCGCGTTCGGGCTCACCGCGTTCGTGCTCCTCGCCGGGACCGACGGCGGCCGGAACTTCGCGTCGACCCGGGCATGGTTGGCGTGCGCCGCAGTCGCCATCCCGGTGCTGGTCGTCTCGATGCTCGCGGCCGCCCGCTCGCACGGCACCCGGCGCGCGGTGCTGTTCGCGTTCGCGACCGGCGTGCTGTTCGGCATCACCGCCGCGCTCACCAAGTCGTCAGTCGTGCTCGTCGACCACCACGGGTTCGGCGCCCTCGGACACTGGGAGCCCTACGCGCTCGTGGTGCTCGGCGCGTTGGGCTTCGTAGTGAACCAGCGCGCGTTCCAGGCCGGTTCGCTCACCGCGTCGTTGCCGACGCTCACCGTCGTCGAGCCGATCGTCGCCGCGCTGCTCGGCATCACGATGCTGCACGAGTCGATGGCCACCCACGGCGCGGCCGAGTGGATCGCGGTGTCCGTGTCGGTGGTGGCGATGATCGCAGCCACGATCGTCCTCTCGCGGGCCGCGGCACGACACGACATGGCCCACGAGCACGAGCTGGCCGACGTGATGACGCGTGGCGAGCGCGGTGACGCCTGAGTCGACCGTCAGAGCCCGATGTGCAGCAGCGGCAGGTCGATCACGACCGGCGGCAGCGGGAGGCCGGGGATGCTGATCGGGGGCAGCGTGAGCTGCGGGACGATCACCGGGGGCAGCGTCGTGTCGGTGCTCCCGGGCAGCGTCGTGTCCGTGGTGGCGCCGGCCACGCCGCCGACGTCACCGAGTGAGCCCGCCGGCGCGGTCGTCACCGGGGCGGTCGCCGGGTGCTGGTCGGCGGTCGGTGCGTCGCCGGCCCTGCCGCTCGCGTTCGAGGTGGGCGTCGGCGTGGAGGTCGACGACGACGCGGGCGCCTGGCGCTGGCCGTCGTCGGCCGGCGTGTTCGGCGTGGGGGGCACACCGACCCCGCGCGCCGGTGACGGATGCGGGAGGTCGATGCCGAGGTGCGACACCACCGACGACACCTGGCGTTGGATCGAGTCGGGCAGCGCGCCCGCGACTGCGAGCCCGCTCAGCGCGACGAAGCTCGCGACGAGCGCGGCGACCAGGTAGCGCAGACGCACCCGCGGGCGGGGGCTCGCGAAGGGGACGACGACCGCGCCGCGCTCGTCGTCGTCGGCGACTGCACCGCCGGTGTCCATCAGCTCCGCGAGCGCCGCGCTCGGCGTGGGTGCCTCGACGGTGCCGTACGCGGAGGTGAGCCGCTCGAGCAGCTGGGCGTCGTTCATGCCGGCACCTCCTCGCATCGACGGCGCAGGCTCTCGAGGGCGCGGTGCTGCAACGACTTCACCGCGCCGACGCGCTTGCCGAGGATGTCGGCCACCTGTTCGAGTGAGAGGTCGGCTGTCACTCTGAGGGCGACGACGGCGCGCTGGTCGGGCGGCAACGAGCTCAGCAGCTTGTCAGCCCACTCGGCGCCCACGTTCGCCAGCGCCTCACCTTCGACGTCGCCCGTGGTGCGCGACTCGACCTCCGCGTCGAGCGACGTCATCCGCGGGCGCCGCTGCCGCCGGCGGGCGTCGTCGATGAGGATGCGGTGGGCGATGGTGAACAACCACGATCGGAAGTGGGGTTCGTCGCCGCTGAACTGGGACAGGCGGTCGAACACGCGCAGGAAGACCTCACTGGTGAGGTCTTCCGGTTCGCGTGCGCCCTGGGCGCGCAGGTAGCCGAGGACGCGGCCGGCGTACTCGTCGTACAACCGGCGACACGCCCACGGCTCGTGCGCGAGCACCGCGAGCCGAAGCTCGTCGAACGCGACCTCACCGGTCCCGGGGGGGCGGCGAATCGCCACCCTCCCGGGATCGGCATCGAGGTCCTGGTGCTTGAGTTCAGACCCCACGGAGTCCAAGACGGACGTCATGCGCACTCGGATCGGTGCGGGGCACTCAGCCCTTGTACCCGAACCGGCGCAGACGCAACATCACGCCACCGACGCCGGCCAGGCCGAGGCCGAGCAGAGCGGTGAGCTCGACGTTGCCGCCGGTGAAGGCGAGCGAGCCGTGAGCGAGGCTGCCGGGCACCGCCGCCGCCAGCACGAGCCCGCCGGCATCGTCGAAGAGCGACGAGCCTCCGCCGCTGCCGCCGGAGCCGTTGTTGCCGCCGTCGGCACCGCCGTTCCCGCCGCCGATGCCACCGCCGCCGTTGTCGCCGTTCCCGGGCGTACCGGCGGCGGCGGAGTCGGAGCACTTGGTGGTCGAGCCGACGCCGAGGAGGCTGACGCCGTTGCCGCAGACCCCCACCTGGAGGTTGGGGTCGATGCCGAGCAGGCCGCCACCCGAGCCACCGCCCGCGGCGGTCTGCGTGCTGTCGCAGACGGCATCGGTGCCGGAGCCGAGCACCCCGACGCCGGTGCCGCAGAGGTCGGCCTGGACGTTCGGGCTCACGTCGACGAGGCCGTTGCCGCCGTCACCGGTACCGGTCGACGACTGCTGGCTTCCGGTGCAGGTCGCCCCGGTCCCGCTACCGAGGATGCCGACGCCGTTGCCGCAGAGGTTCGCCTGGACCGTCGGATTCGCGGTGACCAGGGGCGGCAGTGCGGGCGTCGAACCGGGGTCCGGCAGCGGGACCGGGAGCGCCGGTGCCGGCAGCGGGGGCACCGGCACCGGGAGGGACGGGAGGGGAAGGGACGGGAGCGGGACGGGCAGCGGGGGCAGGGGCAACGGGATCGGCAGCGGCAGCGGCAAGGGCGAGCTGTCGGTCGCGGATGCCGGGGCCGCGCCGGCGAAGACGAGTCCGACCGCGAACGCGAGCGGAGCGACGGCGGCGGCCAGGCGGCGGAAGCGCCGCGTGCGGCGAACCGTGGCCTCGGAGCTGACGGGATCTTGCTGACGCATCGGTCTCCCCTCGGTTCCCCACCGAACCGGGTTCGGTGGAGTGCACGACGATCAGGACGTTGGGTGAGCGCTCGAACCAGCCAACGCCCGGGAAGAACCGGGGGATACGCTCCGCGCGAAGAAATCGCGCGGAGCGCAGGATTCTCTACTGCGGAGGGTGGCAATGCGGGACGGTGGACGTCAGTTGATGCCGTCGCGGAGGACCGCCACGATCACGCGCATGGCGAGCACGGTGGCGCAGAACAGGCCGAAGTAGCCGAAGACCCGGAAGAGCGACGTGCTGTCGGAGAAGGCGGGGCCGCCGTCGATGGCGATGAGGCCCACGGACACGAGGCCGATCGCCCCCGAGAGGACGGCCAGCACGACGCGGTTGACCATCCGCACGACGACCCGCTCGTCGTGCTCGTCGGAGAAGTGCGACACACGCACCCGCAGGCCGTCGCGTTCGATGCTGGTGAACGCGCGGTCGATGTGACGGGGCAACCGCCGGAGCATCGGCACCGTGCGCAACAGCTCGTCGCGCACAGCCTGCTGCATGGAGCTCGGATTGATCAGGCTTCGCACCCACTTGGCGGCGATGCTCTCGGCGGCGTCGATCACCGAGTAGCCCGGTGCGATCGTCGTCAGCGTCCCTTCCAACACGATGAGCGCGCGGAAGAACGTGCTCCACTCCGCCGGCATCGTGATGCCGTAGTCGAACATCAACCGCAGCATCGCGTTGAACATCGCGGCGTCGGGTTGCGATCCCGGCGCGAGGTGCTGCGCCATGAAGCGCGCCAACGCGCGCTCGAAGTCGTTGACGTCGACGCCCCGTCGCAGGCTCGCGACCTGCAGCACCGCCTGCACCACCGCGTCCGCGTCACGACGGCTCACCCCGGCCATCAGGTCGCGCAACGCGGCCTGCTGCACCGGATCGAGCCGGCCGGCCGCGCCGAAGTCGATGAGCGCGAGGTGACCGTCGGCGAGGAGCATCACGTTCCCCGGGTGCGGGTCGGCGTGGAACACGCCTTCCTGCAGCATCTGCTCGAGGAACGTCCGCAGCAGCGCGTCAGCCAGCTTCACGCGGTCGGCGACGCGCACGCCGCTCCAGTCGACCTCGCGCACGCTGGCGCCGTCGAGCCACTCCATCACGAGCACGCGGGACGTGCTGAGCTCGTCGTAGACGATCGGCACGCGGATGTGGGCGTCGGCCGGCATCGTGGCCGCGATCGCGTGCGCGTTGCGCGCTTCGGTCCGGTAGTCGAGCTCCTCTCGCAGGCGGGCGGAGAACTCGGCGACGAGGTCCTCGATTCGGTACTCGCGTCCCCACGTGGTGCGCGCCTGCACCACGCGCCCGAGCTCCTCGAGCACCGAGAGGTCGACCCGCACCGACTCGTCGATTCCGGGACGCTGCACCTTCACCACGACCGGCGACCCGTCGGGCAGCTGGGCCCGGTAGACCTGCCCGATCGACGCCGCCGCCACCGGCTGCCAGTCGAAGCCGCGGAACACGTCGTCCACCGGCACCTCGAGCTCCTCCTCGAGCATCTCGGCGATGGCGGCGCGGGGTGCCGGGCGCACATGATCCTGGAGCATCCCGAGCTCCGCCGCCGCCTGCGGCGAGATGAGGTCGGTGCGCGTGCTCATCACCTGGCCGAGCTTCACGAACATGCCTCCGCACTCCTCGAGCGCGAGACGCAGGCGTCGCACCGGCGGGCGAGAGGTGGAGGCCTCGACGTCGTCCTTGCGGCCGAGGCCGAGCGACGCGCCGAGTCCGTTGCGCACCGCGATGCGGGTGATCTCCGCGTAGCGCTGCACACGCCGACCACGCCGGCGCAACGAGCGCACAGGATGCGGCACCGACTGCAGCCCGGTCTGCGCGCGCATGACGATCCCGGGCCGGGCGAGGAACTCGAGCCACACCGCGGCCGCCATCGTGCCGAGCAACGAGAACAGGAAGAGGTTGCGGGCGAAGCCGTCCGACGCGGGGTGGGCGTCGGCCGCGATCCACAGCGAGACGACTGCACCCACCACCCAGCCCATCGTCCCCGAGGCGACAGTGGCGGCGAACGAACGGCGCACGCCCAGGACGCGTCCGATGAGCGCGCCCGCCAGCAACGCGAACGCGAACGCGGGGACGAGGAGCCACAGCTCGTCGCCCAGGCGTTCGAACACCGAGGCCGCGAGGGTCGTGGTCACCGCAGACGGATGGTCGAGCGGGAGGTCAGAGCTCCACCACCGCGAGATCGCCGTCGGCGTACTGCGCGCGCAGCACCTTCTTGTCGAACTTGCCGACGCTCGTCTTCGGCACCTCGCTGATGAACGTCCACCGCTCGGGCAGCTGCCACTTCGCCACGTACGACCCGAGGAACTCGCACAGCTCGACCGGTGTGACGGTCGCCCCGTCGCGCAGCACCACGCACGCGAGCGGACGTTCGTCCCATCGTGGGTCGGGTACCGCGATCACCGCCGCCTCCACGACGTCGGGATGCGCGAGCAGTCGGCCCTCGAGCTCGACCGAGGAGATCCACTCCCCACCCGACTTGATGACGTCCTTCGCGCGGTCGGTGATCTTCACGTAGCCGTCGCGGGTGATGGTGGCGATGTCGCCGGTGCGCAGCCAGCCGTCGTGGAACTTCTCCGGCGTGGGATCGCCATAGTACGAGCCCGTGATCCACGAGCCACGCGCTTCGATCTCGCCGACCGCCTCGCCGTCCCACGGGAGGATGGTGTCGTCGTCGCCGACGATCCGCAGCTCGACGCCGGGCAGCGGGCGACCGGTCTTCTCCCGCCAGTCCATCTCCTCCGCGGTGCCGGGCTCGACGCCCCGCGGCGGGAGAGCCACGGCGGCCACCGGGCTGGTCTCGGTGAGGCCCCACGCCTGCAGCATGCGGA
The DNA here is from genome assembly GCA_035763625.1 of Acidimicrobiia bacterium. GTDB lineage: Bacteria > Actinomycetota > Acidimicrobiia > IMCC26256 > DASPTH01 > DASUAS01. Next base: position 2,429 of record DASUAS010000207.1, on the reverse strand, counting down.
TGCCGAAGCGGTCCTGGAACGCCTGCATCAGCGCGCGGGGCACCGCGGCGCCGCCGCACATGATCCGCTGCAACGACGAGTAGTCGACGTCGTGCGTCTCGGAGTACCGCAGGAGGTCGGACCAGATCGTGGGCACCGCGCAGGTGGTGGTCGGACGCTCGGCGGCGATGAAGCGCGCCAGCGGCTCCGCCTGCAGGTAGCGGTTGGGCATGAGCAGGTCGGCGCCCGCCATCCACGCCGAGTAGGGGGCGCCCCACGCCATGGCGTGGAACATCGGGACGATCGGGAGCACGCGGTCGTTCCACGTGTACGGGACGCCGGTTCCGGTCGACACTCCGATCGTGTGCATGAACGTGGAGCGGTGCGAGTAGACGACGCCCTTCGGGTTGCCGGTGGTGCCGCTCGTGTAGCACATCGCCGCGGGCGCCCACTCGTCGATCTCCGGGAACTCGAACGCGGCGGGATCGGCCGCCGCGAGCAGGTCGTCGTAGCGGTGGAACTCCACCCCGTCGCGTGCGGCCTCCTCGAGCACTCTGACGTCGCCGTCGCCGACCACCACGAAGAACTCGACGGTGTCGAGCTCGGCGGCGACGCGTGCCAACGCCGGGGCGAGGTCGTCGCCGACGAGGATCACGCGGTCGCCCGCGTGGTTGACGATGTACGCGAGCTGCTCGGGGAAGAGCCGGATGTTCAGCGTGTGCAGGATCGCGCCCTGCAGCGGGACCGCGAAGTAGGCCTCGAGGTGCTCCTGCGTGTTCCACATGAACGTGCCGATGCAGTCGCCGGGTGCGACGCCGAGGTCGCGCAGCGCCACCGCCAAGCGCTCCGAGCGCGCCGCCAGCTCGGTGAACGTCGCCCGTCGGGTGTGGTCACCCTCGAAGGTGACGACCTCGCTCTCGCCGTGCAGCGCTCTCCCGTGGCGGAACATCATGCCGACGTTCAGCGGGAAGTCCTGCATGGTCGACTCGATCATCGAACCGCTCTCCCCAACCAAGTGGTCGATTCCGCTGCGCCGGAGCGTACTCGGCTGAGTGCGGGCCTGACCGGGCTCAACCGCCGTAGTTCATGCGCGTGTCGTCCATCGACAGCACCGGCGTCTCCTCGTCGACCTGGAAGGCGCAGTCGACGATCTCACCGAGGAACAACGAGTGGCCGCCGAGCTCGACGGTCTGGCGCACCTCGCAGTCGACGAACGCGACCGCCTGGTCGAGGATCGGCGCGCCGGTGGCGCCGTCGTGGAACGGGAAGCCGTTCAGCGTGCGCGCGGCGAGGTCGACCTCGACCGGCTTCGTGAACTTCCTCACGATCGCGCGATCGGCCTGCGCGACGAGGTTCACGCTGAACACGCCCCCGTCGGTGACGAGCTCGTGGGTGAACGCCTCGCGCTCCACGCTCACCCCCACCAGCTTCGGGTCGAACGACAGCTGCGTGGCCCAGTTGGTCGTCATGCCGTTGCGACGCTCCCCTGCACGCGATCCGACGACGTAGAGGCCGCTCGGCATCTTCCAGAGCACGCGACGACGGAGCTTGTCGTACTCCTCGGGATCGTGGCCGGGCGGGACCGGTCCGACGATTCCCTGGTGGGTGGGCATGCCCGGAGGCTAGCGACGGTCAGTCGCGAGCCTGGCGCGTGAGGGTGGCCGCGAGGTCGGCCTCCCGTCGCAGCCCGACTTCGAGCGGCAGGTCGACCGCGGCCCACACCGCCGCCTTGGCGGCGCGCACCGCGGCGCCCGGGCGCGCCGCGATCGCATCGGCGCGTGCCTCGGTGTGGGCCCGCAGCTCGGCGCGCGCGACGACCTCGTCGACGAAGCCACGGGTCCACGCCTCCGCCGCGGGCACGCGCTCGCCGGTGATGACGGCGGCGAGTGCGGCGCTGGTGCCGACGACGCGCGGCAGCGTCTGGCTCGCGCCCCCCGCCGGGAGCATGCCGACGCGCGCCTCGGGGAGCGCGACGACGCAGTCGTCGGCGGCGATGCGGAGATCGCACTGGAGCGCGAGCTCGAAGCCGAAGCCGACCGCGTTGCCCTGCATCGACGCCAGCATCGGCACCGGCACGGCCCGCAGCAGACCCCAGACGTCGCGACCCCATCGCGCGTCGCGCATCGCGAACAGCGACGGCGCGGTGCCGAACTCCTCGAGATCGGCACCGGCGGAGAAGTGATCACCCGTCGCGCGGAACACGACGACGCGGACACCCGGGTCGGCGATGACCGCGGTGAGCACCTCGCACAGGGCGTCGCGCGTCGCGATGTCGTAGATGTTGATGGGCGGGTGGTCGAACTCGATCTCGGTGACGGCGCCGCGCGTGGCGACGTGCAACCGCTCGTCACCCACCGCGACGCTCCCGAGCGAGCAGACGACCCACCGCGCCTTCCAACGAGATGCGGGCGGTCGCGCCGGGCTCGGCGGCGCGGCGGAGCGCGACGGCG
>DASUAS010000206.1:0-7055 GCA_035763625.1 Acidimicrobiia bacterium | reverse complement strand
CCGCGAGCGCGGCGGCACGGTCGTGGTGATCGACCCGCGTCGCACCGGGACCGCCGACCATGCCGACGAGTGGGTGCCGATCCTCCCCGGCACCGACGCTGCGTTCCTGCTCGCCATGTGCAACGTGCTCTTCGCCGAGGGGCTCACCAGCCTGGGCGCACTGGAAGAGAAGGTGAAGGGCTTCGACGTGGTGCGCGACGTGTGCGCCGAGTTCACGCCCGAGTCGGTCGAAGCGTTCTGCCGAGTGCCCGCGGAGACGATCCGGCGCCTCGCGCGCGAGTTCGCGGCTGCACCCACCGGCGCGCTCTACGGTCGCATCGGCCTCTGCAACCAGGAGTTCGGCACGCTCGCGTCATGGCTCGTCGACGTGGTCAACATCGTCGTCGGCAAGTTCGATCGGCCCGGCGGGCTCATGTGGGGCAAGCCGGTGGCGTGGCCGATGGCGTGGATGGCGTCGACGGCGAAGGACGGTCCGCGCGAGTTCGGACGGTGGAAGTCGCGAGTGTCGGGCGTGCCCGAGGTGCTCGGTCAGGTGCCGGCCGCGTTCCTCGCGGAAGAGATCGCGACGCCCGGTCAGGGCCAGATCAAGATGCTGTTCACGGTGGCCGGGAACCCGGTGATCAGCGTGCCCGACTCGGCCCGGCTCGAAGCCGCACTTCCCGAGCTCGAGTGCATGATCAGCATCGACAACTACCTCAACGAGACGACGCGCTTCGCCGACGTGATCCTGCCGGGCCCGTCGCCGCTCGAGGCGCCGCACTTCGACGAGGTGCTCTGGGGCTGGGCGGCGCGCAGCGGCGCGAACTGGAGCGACGCCGTCTTCCCCCCGCCGCCCGACCGCCCCCACGAAGGGCAGATCGCCGCTCGCCTGGGCTGGCTGTGCACCGGGGGCACGAACGCCGACTTCGACTTCGAGGCGCTCGACGACGCGTGGTTCTCCGCGCTCTGCCGGTCGCAGAAGCTCGATGCCGCGGAGATCCTCCCGCTGTACGACGACGGTGGGCCCGAGCGCATCATCGACCTGACCGTCCGCACCGGTCCCTGGGGCGATCGCTACGGCGAGGTGCCCGACGGTCTGACGCTCGAGCGCATCAAGGCGCAACCGCACGGCGTCGACATGGGACCGATGGTGGCGCGCGCCGACGAGATGGTGTGCACACCCGACGGTCTCATCGATCTCGCGCCCGAGTACATCGTCGGTGACCTCCCGCGGTTGCGTGCGCGCATCGCCGACACCGACGCCATCGTCGACGGCGGATTCCGGCTCGTCAGCCGCCGTCACCTCCGCTCGAAGAACTCATGGCTCCACAACGTGAAGGTGCTCGTGAAGGGGAAGGATCGGTGCACGCTGCTGGTGCACCCCGACGACGCCGTCGGCGCGGGGCTCGTCGACGGTGGCCAGGCGCGCGTCACGTCCGAGGCCGGCAGCATCGAGGTGCCGGTCGAGGTGAGCGACGAGATGATGCCGGGAGTGGTGTCGTTGCCCCACGGTTGGGGTCACGACAAGCCCGGGACGCGCATGGCTGTGGCGCGCGAGCACGCGGGCGTCAACAACAACCTGCTCGCGCCCATGCACTTCTACGACACCCTCTCGAACAACCACGCGGTGAACGGCATCCCGGTCGAAGTCGTCCCGGCCTGAGGGGTCCGATTGCTCCGAACCGATCGGGCGCCTACGATGCCCGCAATCTCCGCGCCCGTCTGCGTCGATCAAGGGGAACCCATGAAGAAGCTGTTGATCATCCTCATCCTGGCTGCGATCGGGATCGCGGTGGCCAAGAAGGTCCGCGAAGCCTGAGGTCGCAGCACCTTCACCGCTACGCAACTCCTCGAGACGGGCCCGCTTCGGCGGGCTCGTCCGCGTCACCCGTCCGTTCGCGCTCGACCAGCGCGTAGTAGAGGACGGCGGTCGCCATGCCGAACAGCGGCGTCGTCAGCACGTGGACCACGTACTCGCCGGTCGGTTCGGCCCAGGAGTGGGGGAGCAGATCGAGCAGCGCACCAGCTCCGGTCGAGAGCGCCTGGTTGACGACGAACGCGAGGAGGACGAAGAGCGCGACGGGCCGGAACGAGCCGCGCACGAGCTGGCGGCTCCTCGCCGGCGCCTGCAGCGCGCGCCGGCGCTCGGCCACGATCACCGGGCCCGTGACCACGCCCCACACCGCGACGACGTAGCCGGGGATCACGAAGAAGAGGAGTCCGACGCCGACGCCGATCTCGTAGACGAGCGTGCCCGCCACGAGCGAGAACCACGGCACGGTGCGGAGGAACTCGCGCGGCGACGGGAGCTCGGTGCCGTGCAGGTCGTTGGCGACGATCTTCTCCGACGCGGCCGCGAGCAGCTCGGTGACGAGCAGCTCGAAGATCAGCACGATCGCGACGTTGAGCACGACGTCGCCAGCATGGAAGTGGTCGACGTCGATCTCGATGCCGTGCGCGACGCCCGTCAGCTCCAGCACCGCGAGCGGCAGCCAGAGCAGCGCGGCGATCGAGGTGAGGTACCAGAAGTGCATGCGCCAGAAACGCACCGCGTCGCGCAGCACCGGCGTGAGCGCGACGGGACGGGCGGGTGCGGGGGGCGGTGACGACACGGCGACCGCAGGATCCTACGGTGTGCCGCGCCACGAAGTTGGCCCTTGACGGCGGGAGGCGCTCGTCGTACGGTGCCGATCTTCCCCCGAGCACTTCCTCCTGTCGCCGGCGCGCCTGCGCCCCGGGAGGAAGGTCGCCTCCGTGCTCATCGCCCTCTGGTCCGCCACTGGTGGATCCGGTACGTCCGTCTTCACCGCCGCGTGCGCCCTCGTGCTCGCGCGGCACGCGCGCGACGCCGGTCGTGCATCCGGCGTGCGCGTCGCCGACCTCGCCGGCGACCTGCCGGCCGTGTTCGGCCTCGGAGCCGATCCCGAGGTCGGGGTCGCCGACTGGCTCGACGCCGGTGCCGAAGCTCCGACGGAGGCGCTCGAGCGCCTGCTCACCGAGGTGGTCCCCGGCGTCGGGCTGCTCCCGAGGGGCCGAGGTCCCCGACTCGCGACCACGCTCCCCGCCCCGGAGAGCGGCGCCGCGCTCGCGGTGGCGCTCGCGCAGGGTCCCTCGCCCGTCCTCGTCGACTGCGGCACCGCCCGCGACCCCGCGGCGCGCGCGGTCGTCGAGGTGGCCGACGTCGGCGTGCTCGTCCTGCGGGGCTGCTACCTCGCGCTCCGCCGGGCCGTGCACGCGCCGGCGCTCGAGCACAGCGCCGGTGTCGTGCTGCTCGAGGAACCCGGCCGCTCGCTGGGCGCCAACGAGATCGGCGAAGTGCTCGACCTGCCCGTCCTCGCCCGGGTGCCCGTGAAGGAGGGGATCGCCCGAGCGGTCGACGCCGGTGTCCTGCCGACGCGCCTGCCCGAACCGCTCGGCCGGGCGGCGATCGGCTTCGTTCGCCGGGTCGGGATCGGCGCGGGCCGGCAGGGCGAAGCCGCGTGAGCGTCGTCGTGCTGCCCGCGGGCTCGAGTCCGTCCGACGACGGGCTCCTGAAGCAGCGCGTCCACCGCCGTCTGGTCAGCCAGGGGGTCGACGACACCGCGTCCGACGTCGACTCGCTGCGGCAGGTGCTCGGTGACCTCCTGCGCGACGAGGAGCCCCTGCTCGCGGCGGGCCGGTTCGACGTGCTGCTCGAACAGCTCACGCACGAGGTCACGGGCCTCGGACCGCTCGAACCGCTGCTGGCCGACCCGACCGTGACCGAGGTGATGGTCAACGGGCCCGGCCGCGCCTACGTCGAACGCGCCGGGCGTCTGGAGCCGGTCACCCTCGACCTCGACGCCGCGGCCATCGTGCACGTCGTCGAACGAGTTGTCGCACCCCTCGGTCTGCGGCTCGATCGGTCGTCGCCCATGGTCGATGCCCGACTGGCCGACGGCTCCCGGCTCCACGCGGTGATCCCGCCGCTCGCGGTCGACGGGCCGTGCGTGACCATCCGTCGCTTCGGCGCGCGCGCGGTGACGCTCGAGGAGTTCGGCGTCGACGGCGCCGCGGCCACCTTCCTGCGGTGGACCGTCGCCGCCGGGTGGAACCTGCTGTTGGCGGGGGCCACGAGCGCGGGAAAGACGACGTTGCTCAACGCCCTGTCGAGGTCGATCCCGCACACCGAGCGGGTGGTGACGATCGAGGAGACCGCCGAGCTGAGGCTCGCGCAGCCGCACGTGGTCCGGCTGGAAGCCCGTCCCCCCAACGCCGAGGGCGCCGGCGGCGTGACGGTGCGGGCGTTGGTGCGCGCCGCGCTGCGCATGCGGCCCGACCGCCTCGTCGTCGGCGAGGTGCGTGCGGGCGAGGCGCTCGACATGTTGCAGGCGCTGAACACCGGGCACGACGGATCGATGTGCACCATCCACGCCAACGGGCCCACCGACGCGTTGGCCCGCCTCGAGACGCTGGTGCTGCTGGCCGACTCCGGACTCCCGCTCGCCGCAGTGCGCGCCCAGGTGGCGTCGAGCATCGACGCGGTGGTGTTCGTCGCCCGCGGTCGTGGCGGTGAACGTCGCGTCGAGGCGATCGCGGAGGTCGACGGTGCTCGTCGCGAGGGCGCCCGCCCGCTGTTCGCTCGGCACGGAGATCGCCTCGTCCCGATCGGGCGCATCGCCCGGCCGGCGCGCCGCCACGACGCCGCGCACGTCCTCGAACCAGAGCGCGACCCGACGTGCTGACCCTCGTGCTCGTGGTCGTGGGGCCACTCACGTGCGCGTGGTTGATCGCCGCGGGTCGCCGCGCCGCGGTCGCGGACCGAGCACGGTCACTCGGTTCGCGGTCGCGGTGGCGGGTGCCGGAGCGGGTGCGGGCGCGACTGGTCGTGGCGCTGCGCGACGCCGACCTCACCTGGAGCCCGGAGGAAGCGGTCGAACGCTGGGCCATCGCGATCGTGGCGGTGGCGCTGCTTGCCGCGGCCCTGTCACCGGTCCTCGCGGTGCCGGGGGTGGTTGCCGTCGTGGCGACGGGGCCGATCGCGCTGGCGTTCGCGCGTTCCCGCCGGGAACGGGCGTTCACGGCCGGGCTCCCGGGGGCGCTCGAGCAGGTCGCGGCCGAGCTCCGGGGCGGCGGTACCGTCGCCGCAGCGGTCGACCGGCTGGCAGCCGGCGCCGGTGCGGTCGCCGCCGACCTCGAGCGGGTGCGCGTGCGCACCCGGCTCGGGCTCCCGCTCGCCGACGCCCTCGCCGGATGGCCCGACGAGCACGACGCACCCGGCGTCCGCGCCGCCGCCGGCGCGCTCGCGGTGGCGACGTCCATGGGTGGGCGCGCTGCCGAGGCCATCGACGGGTTGGCGTCGTCGCTGCGGCACCGGCTCGACGCGATCGCCGAGGCCCGCTCGCTGTCGGCACAGGCCCGGCTCTCCGCGGTGGTGGTGGGAGCCGCGCCGCTCGGGTACCTGGCGTTCTCGGCGCTGATCGACCCGGCCGCGGTCACCGCTCTGATCGACACCGGCGTCGGGCGGGTCTGCCTCGTCGTCGGCCTCGGCCTCGAAGCGCTGGCCGGGCTCTGGATCCGACGGATCCTGCGGTCCGCCGGATGAGCCCGGCCGCCGTGCTCCCCTGGCTGCTCGGTGCGTCATCGGGCGTCGCGCTCGCGCTCCCGATCGCCCGACGAGCGGCGCGTGTCGAGCTCTCGGAGAGAGCGGCCGCGCTGTCCGTGCGGCCGCGACCACGGTCGGGATGGCGATCCGTCCCGACGCGCCTCCTGGCCCGATGGACGCATTCCGACGGGGTCGTGCCGCGGGTGCTCCGCTCGCTGAACGCGCGGCGTGGAAGTCGTGGCTCCGACGCCGCCCTCGCCCGTGAGCTGCCGGTGGCCCTCGACCTGCTGGGGGTGGCGGTCGGGGCCGGCTGCACGCCGTACCTCGCGATCGAGGTGGCAGTGCACTGGGCGCCCGCGCGCGTCGCCGCGGCGTTCGCCGACGTCGTGCGGAGCTGCTCACTCGGGCTCGATCTCGAGTCCGCGCTCGACGCGGCCGCGCGGGCGACCCCACTGCTGCGGCCGCTCGCCGACGCGCTCCTGGCCACCGATCGCCTCGGCGTGCCCGTGGGGCCGGTGCTGGCGCGTCTCGCCGAGGAAGACCGCACCACACTGCGACGCGTGGCAGAAGCCCACGCGCGGCGCGTCCCCGTCCGGCTCCTCTTCCCGCTGGTGTTCCTGGTCCTCCCCGCGTTCGTGCTCCTCACCGTCGTCCCCGGGCTCGCCGCGGGACTCGGTCGCCTCTGACCTGCGGCTGCTCCTCCGCATGCTTCCCCCTCTCTTCCCCGTCCGAAGACAACGAGGAGGTTGTGCAATGTCAGCTCGGTTCCTCGCGCGGGTGCGCGCGCGCCTGTCGGCGGCCCACGTGATCGAGGCCGGCCAGTCGACCGCGGAGTATGCGCTGGTGATCCTCGGCGCGGTCGCCATCGCGACCCTGTTGATCACCTGGGCAACGGGCAGCCACGCGATCTCGCAGCTGTTCGACTCCGTGGTCTCGAAGATCCTCCCGTCGTGAACGGGCGTCGTCGGTTCCCTCGCGCCTGGCGCGGGGGAACCGGACGCCCCCGCCGGGGGTCGGGGGCGCGTGGACAGGCGACGGTGGAGTTCGCGTTCGTGCTCCCGCTGCTGGTCCTCGCGCTCCTCGCGGTCGTGCAGGTCGGGCTGGTCGTGCGCGACCAACTCGGCGTCGTGCACGCGGCGCGGGAAGCGGCGCGGGCGGCCAGCGTCGATCCCGACCCCGGCCGTGCCGTCCGCGCCGCGCACCGCACGTTGCCGGGTGCCGACGTCGAGGTGGGCAGTCGTCCGAAGCTCGGCGGGGAGATCAGCGTCACCGTGCACTACACGTCGGTGACCGACCTCCCACTGGTGGGCGTGCTGTTCCCCGATCCCGACCTGCACGCCACCTCGGTCATGCGGGTGGAGAAGTGAACCGAGGCGAACGCGGGGGAGTGAGCATCGTGATGCTGGCCGTGCTCGTCATCGCGCTCCTGTTGGCGACGGGTGCGGCGCGCCTCGGCGGCGCGTTGGTCGGTCGGGCCCGGGCGGAGTCGGCGGCCGACGCCGCCGCGCTCGCG
>DASUAS010000205.1:0-7565 GCA_035763625.1 Acidimicrobiia bacterium | reverse complement strand
GATGCCGGGGTTACCGGGCGCCGCGAACACCTCGGGCGCCGACGCGGACCGCTGGAGCGCCCACACGAGCGCGTGCTCGCGCCCGCCCGACCCGACGACGAGGACGCGCACGTCAGGCGGCTCGGGGGAGCACGACCGTCTGCGCGCGGTCGGGACCGACGCCCACGAAGCTGATCGGCACGCCGACCACCTCCTCGACGAAGCGCAGGTAGTCGCGCGCTTCGACGGGGAAGTCACCGACCTGCGCGCAGCGGTCGATGTCGCACTGCCACCCCGGCAACGTCTCGTACACCGGACGCACCTTGTGCAGGACCGACTGGTGGTAGGGCACGTGGTCGTAGCGCGTGCCGTCGTCGCCCTCGTACGCGACGCACACCTCGAGCTCCGGGAACGGCGCCAGCACGTCGAGCTTGGTGATCGCGATCTCGCTGCACGAGTTGAGCGACACCGCGTGCTTGAGCATCACGAGATCGAGCCATCCCGGACGCCGACGGCGACCGGTGTTGGTGCCGAACTCGTGGCCGCGCGAGACCAGCTCGTCGCCCACCGCATCGCCGTCGAGCAGCTCGGTGGGGAACGGCCCGCTGCCGACGCGCGTGACGTAGGCCTTGGCCACGCCGATCACCCGCGTGATGGCGCGGGGGCCGACGCCGGCGCCGGTGCACACACCACCGGCGATGGGGTTCGACGACGTGACGAACGGATACGTGCCGTGGTCGAGATCGAGGTAGGTGGCCTGCGCGCCCTCGAAGAGGACCGGACGGTCGGCATCGAGCGCCTGGTGCACCAGGTGCACGGTGTCGTCGATCATCGGCTCGAGCCGGGGCACCATCGCCAGGTACTGCTCGCAGATCTCGTCGGCGTCGAGCGGCAGCCGGTTGTAGACCTTGGCGAGCACGCCGTTCTTCTCGCGCAGCACGAGGTCGAGCTTCTCCCGGAAGATCTTGGCGTCGAGCAGGTCCTGCACGCGCAGGCCGACGCGCAGCGCTTTGTCGGCGTAGGCAGGACCGATGCCGCGCTTGGTGGTGCCGAGCTTGTTCTTGCCCAGGAACCGCTCGGTCACCCGATCGAGCTCCTGGTGGTACGGCATGATCAGGTGCGCGTTGCCCGACAGCTTCACGCGCGACGTGTCGACGCCCTTGCTCTCGAGCATGTCGAGCTCTTCGATGAGGACGGCGGGGTCGACGACGACGCCGTTGCCGATGATCGCGGTGACGTGCGGGTAGAGCACGCCGCTCGGCACCAGCTGCAGGGCGAAGACCTCGCCACCCACGACGATGCGGTGACCCGCGTTGTGCCCACCCTGGTAGCGCACGACGAGGTCGCTCTCCTGCGCCAGGTAGTCGGTGAACCGACCCTTGCCCTCGTCACCCCACTGGGTGCCGACGATCACCGTGCCCGACACGTGGACCTCTCAGGTGTCACGTTGACGAGAGGTTAGTCGCCGCCCCTCCCCGTCCTCCACGAACATCTCGGAGTTGACCCCCACATGCGTACGGGAACTCCGAGATGCTCGGGATGGGTGGCGCCTACTCGACGGTGACGGGGCGCTGGCTGCTGAAGGTCAGCTCGCCGTCGCCGGTGGCGTCGACGACCACGATGTCGCCGTCGGCGAACTCGCCCTTGAGCAGGGCGAGGGCGATGGGGTCGCTCACCTCTCGCTGGAGCACCCGCTTCAGCGGCCGGGCCCCGAAGTCGGGGTCGTAGCCGACCGACGCGACGTGCGCGAGCGCCGCCTCGGTGAGCTCGAGGCCGAGGTTGCGCTCCGCCAGGCGCGCCCGCAGCTGCTCCACCTGGATCTCGACGATGCGCTCGATGTGCGCCTCGCTCAACCGGTGGAAGACCACGATCTCGTCGATGCGGTTGAGGAACTCGGGCTTGAAGTGGTTGCGCACCACGTTCATCACCACCGCCTCGTCGGCCCCACCACCGAGGTTGCTGGTCATGATCAGCACGGTGTTGGTGAAGTCGACGGTGCGGCCCTGGCCGTCGGTGAGACGGCCGTCGTCGAGCAGCTGGAGCAGCACGTTGAACACGTCGGGGTGCGCCTTCTCGATCTCGTCGAGTAGCACGACCGCGTACGGCCGGCGGCGCACCGCCTCGGTGAGCTGACCGCCCTCCTCGTAGCCGACGTAGCCCGGGGGCGCGCCCACGAGGCGCGACACGTTGTGCTTCTCCTGGTACTCCGACATGTCGATGCGGACCATGGCCTTCTCGTCGTCGAAGAGGAAGTCGGCCAGGGTCCGCGCCAGCTCCGTCTTGCCGACGCCGGTGGGACCGAGGAACAGGAACGAACCGATGGGCCGGTCGGGGTCGGACAGGCCGGCCCGCGACCGACGGATGGCGTTGGCCACCGCGCTCACCGCGTCGTCCTGGCCGATCACCCGCGCGTGGAGCACGTCCTCCATGCGCACGAGCTTGCTCATCTCGCCCTCCATGAGCCGGCTCACCGGGATGCCGGTCCACTTGGCGACGATCTCGGCGACGTCCTCCTCGTCGACCTCCTCCTTCAGCATCTGCTGCTCGGACTGGAGCTCGTTCAGGCGCGTGGTCCTCTGCGCGATCTCGGCGTCGAGCTCGCGCATCGTGCCGTAGCGCAGCTGCGCCGCCTGCTCGAGGTTGCCGTCGCGCTCGGCCTTCTCGGCCTCGTTCCGGGCGATCTCGAGCCGTTCCTTGAGCTCGCGGATCTCGGCGATGGCGTCCTTCTCGTTCTGCCAGTGCGCGACCATCGCGTCGCGGTCCTCGGCCAGCGTCGCCAACTCCTCCTCGATGGCGTCGAGGCGCTGCTTCGACGACTCGTCGGTCTCCTTGGCCAGCGCCGCCTTCTCGATCTCGAGCTGGCGGATGCGTCGCTCGACCACATCGATCTCGAACGGCATCGAGTCGATCTCGATGCGCAGCCGCGACGCGGCCTCGTCGATGAGGTCGATGGCCTTGTCGGGGAGCTGGCGGGCCGGGATGTAACGGTGCGACAGCACCGCGGCCGCGACCAGCGCCGCGTCCTGGATGCGCACGCCGTGGTGCACCTCGTAGCGCTCCTTGAGGCCGCGCAGGATCGCGACGGTGTCCTCCACCGACGGCTCGCCCACGTAGACCTGCTGGAAGCGTCGCTCGAGCGCGGGGTCCTTCTCGACGTACTTGCGGAACTCGTCGAGCGTGGTCGCGCCGATCATGCGCAGCTCACCGCGCGCCAGCATCGGCTTGATCATGTTGCCGGCGTCGACCGCACCCTCCGCGCCACCGGCACCGACGATCGTGTGCAACTCGTCGACGAAGGTGACGATCTCGCCGTTGCTGTCGACGATCTCCTTGAGGACGGCCTTCATGCGGTCCTCGAACTCACCGCGGTACTTGGCGCCCGCGACCATCGCGCTGATGTCGAGCGCGATGAGGCGCTTGTTGCGCAGGCCCTCGGGCACGTCGCCCTCGACGATGCGCCGGGCCAGACCTTCGGCGATGGCGGTCTTGCCCACGCCGGGCTCGCCGATGAGCACCGGGTTGTTCTTGGTGCGGCGCGACAGCACCTGGATGACGCGCCGGATCTCCTCGTCGCGGCCGATGACCGGGTCGAGCTTCCCCTTGCGGGCGTCCTCGGTGAGGTCGCGGCCGTACTTCTCGAGCGCCTGGTACTGCTCCTCGGGGTTCTCGCTGGTGACGCGGTGACTGCCCCGCACCTCCTGGAGGGCACCGAGCACCGCGTCGTGGCTGACGCCGAGGTTGCGCAGGAGGTCACCCACGCCCCCGGCGACCTCGCTCATGGCGAGGAGCACGTGCTCGGTCGACAGGTAGTCGTCGCCCAGCGTCGTCCGCTCCTCGTCGGCGGCCTCGAGCACCCGGTACGCGTCGGGCGCGAGCTGCGCCTGCTGGGCCGTCTCGCCGTAGACCTTGGGGACGCCCGAGAGCGCGTCCTCGACCCGGTCGCGCACCGTCTTGCTGGCCACGCCGATGCGCTCCAGCACCGGGAGCACCACGCTCTCCGGCTGACCGACCAGGGCGGCCAGCAGGTGCTCGGACGTGACCTGGCTGTGATGCAGGTCGCGCGCCAGCGCCTGGGCGGCCCCGAGGGCCTCGCCGGTCTTGCGGGTGAACTTGTTCGGATCGAGCGGCATGCGTCTACCTCGGAATCACGGAACCTGACTCCGAAGTTGACAACGGCGCTGTCAAGTTTATTCCCGGCGCGCCGCCGGGTTCGGTGCCTAGCCGGTGAACCGCGGCGTGAGCAGCAGGGCGGCCGCGCCGCTCACCGTGACCGGGGCGGTGGGCCCGGTGCCGGTGACGATCTGGCCCGCGGCGGTGCCGTCGACGCTGTTGGTGTAGGTGCCGGGCGTGGTGGAGACGGTGACCGCGAACGTGAGGGTCGCGGTGCCTCCGGCGGGCACGTTGAACGGACCGGTCCACGTGAGGTCCTGGCCGCTCACGGCCGGGTCGGTGGTGGTCGCACCCGACGACGTGCCCGCGATGTAGTGGAAGCCGTCGGGCAGGTGGTCGGTGATCGTGTTGATCGAGACGTCACCACCGGTGGGGTTGTTCACGGTGATCGTGTACGAGTCGCCGGCACCCGCGGCGGCGTCCGCGCTCGCCGCCGTCTTGGTGAGGAACGGGCCGGTCACGCCGGTGGGGGAGAACACGGTGAAGTGCGAGAACGTGGCCGTACCCGCCGGTGCCACCGAACCCGACCAACTCAGCCCCGCGCCGTTGTCGATGTAGTCGGTGCACAGGCAGGTGTTGGGGAACGCGGTCTGGCTGCCGATCGCGGCCCAGACCGCGCTGAACCCGGCCTCGTAGGCCGAGCTGCCCCCGGTGATCGGGATCCAGCGCTCGATCCGAGCACCCGGGGTGACACCCCCGTCGTCGCTGGCATGGCAGCCGACGGAGCCGTCGGGCAAGAGGTCGCCGAAGCCGACGTCGGAGCCCTGCAGGAAGCAGTCACCGGCGCGGTAGAGGATGAAGTTCTGCGACGACCCGCCGGAGTTCGAGATCGCGACGTCGGTCCGGTAGGTCTCGGTGCCGACGATGTAGGAGTCGGTCTCGGTCAGGCGCAGGCCGGTCGTCCCCGCGTCGACGACGGTGACGACCTGGAAGGGGTCGCCCGCGGTGCCGGAGCCGGTGACTCCCGACTGCGAGACCTCGGTGTAGGTGGTGCGCGGGCTCGCCGAGCCCCCGGCGGGGATCACGGACGGCCCGTAGAGCGTGCCGCCGGTGGCGATGAGCGTCCCGCACGCACCGGGGACGTCGCCGAAGAACTCGTGGTCGACGTCACCCACGTGGTCGACCTGGCAGTTGAGCTCGTTGCTCAGGTAGATGTTCGTGAGCGGGCCTGCGGAGGAGATCGTCGTGTTGGACAGCGCGGCGCTGGTCACGCCGTCGTCCTGCCCCTTCGAGGCACCTGCGGGTCCCGCCACCGCGAGCGCCAGCATGCCGATCGCGAGGACCGTCGCGGCGACGAGCGCCACCGAACGACCTGGTCGGCGCGCGGCGATGATCGAATCCTGCTGCATCTCTGCCGTCCCTGCTCCCGAAACGAGTCGCGGGGACGGTACCACCTGTTGCGCGCCGATGCCACCATCCACCGGGATGAGGTGAAGCGGCCCTCACTTCGACGGGAGCGGGGCCAGATCGGCGATGGCGTCGTCGGGCAGCACGAACGCGGTGTCGGCCAGCTCGGCCCGCGGTTCGGTGACCTCGGGGTAGCGCAACCCCTCGAGCACCGCGACCTCGAAGATCTCCTGAACGATCCCTTCGAAGCGGAGGAACGCCGCGGTGTGCCCCGAACGGGTGTCGACGACCCAGACCCCGCAATGCCGCTCGATCCCGTCCCCGGTGAGGGGGAGACCCTCGAAGACGTGCTCGCGCACCTGCGAGAGCCCGATGAACGCGTACGGGCCGGCGAAGCCGAGCCCGCGGGCGAACCCGGGCACCGCCGCGACGTCGTCGATCCGGCCGGTGCCGAGATCCACGACGCCGAGCGTGCCACGTCCGGATTCGAGCACCCACAGCTTCCCGTCGTGCCAGCGGGGCGAGTGCGGCATGCAGAGGCCGGTCACCACCGGCTCTCCCGATGGCACCTCGAGCACGACGCCTCCGGTGGCCTTGTCGTCGCGCCACCCTCCGTCGACGTCGGAGCGGCCCAACGCGGTGACGAAGCGGGGCTCGTCGTCGACGACCGCCAGCCCGTTGAGGTGGCAGCGGTCGCCGGCGCTGTACGCGCTCACGAACGGGGGGCGCCACCTCGGGACGAAGCTGTGCTCGTCGTCGAACGTGACGAGGCACGAGAACCGCGTGTTCACCGCCCACAGCTCCTCGCCCGCGTAGGCGAGGTCGTGGATGCGGATGTCGCCGGTCGCGTACGCACGCCGCGGCATGAACACCGCGTCGTGACGGTCGGGAGGGTCGAGGCGCGCGCCGGCCTCGGGCTGGTTCTGGAACACCAGCACCTCCGACTTGGTGCCGACGGCCAACGACCCCCCTCGCCGCGCCACACCCATGGGACTCGGGAGCGCACGGAAGTGCGTGTTCAGCTGCCGGCCCTCGCTGCGCACGACGATCAGCCGGCCGCTCTGGTAGGTCGACGCGATCAGCGAGCAGTGGGCGGCCTCGAGGATCTGGGGGAACGCGTCGGAGTGCACGCTGTGGAACAGCTCGGGCTCCGGCGCCGGTTGGGTCGCGGTCGCCGGGGGAACGCGAGCCGGGTGGATGCGCGGCGGTGCGGCGAACACGTCGTGCGCACGCGTCGCCACCTCGGTGACACGATCCCACGAACCGCGCAGCTCGTCGGCGTTACGACGCCACTTGTCGGGCTGCGGGGCGTCCAACGTGTGACGCGAGAGGGGCAGGTCGGTTCCGACCTCGACGTCCCACTCGAGCGCGGCGAACGCGCAGAGCCGCTCCATCTCGGCTTGCGGATCGGCCACCAGCCGGCCGTAGCTCGCGACGCACCAGCGCTCGGGATCAAGCGCTTCGAGGTCGTCGAGCAGCACCGTGGTCGCGGTGGACCACTGCGCGGTGACGACGTCGGCGAGCGCGCGCCCGTTCAGGTCGCGCCAACCGGGCGTGAGCAGCAGCGACCAGGGCGGCCCGTGCCATCCGGGAAGTCGGGGATAGGTGACGAACCGGCCGGAGCGCCATGCGTCGAGCATGCTGCTCACGGTCTCGCGCGGGTCGCGGTAGAGGTACACGAAGCGGGAGTCGGGGAAGGCGGCGGCGAGGAACGGCACGCGCAACGAGTTCTTCGGCGTCTTCTCCAGCACGCGAACCGGGCCACCGGGCGGCACCTCGCCGTCGCGGTCGCGCAGGGATGCGACGAGGCCTGCGTGCAGTGCCGCAACCGCTCGCGGCGTCGCGTCCTCGGCGACGAGGCGGTTGGACGACCATTCGTGGTCCTGGGGCCGGAGGCCGACGATCGACTCGATGACCTGGTGGCTCTCCCCTCCGATGGTCGTGAGGTCGCGCGCGCGGGCGAGCGTCTCGTAGAGAAGCGACGAACCGGCGCGGGGTGACGACACGATGAAGACCGGGCGATCGATCGTCACCCGCGGCGAGCGCGACTCGGGCGCGGCGGTCGCGAC
>DASUAS010000204.1:0-2942 GCA_035763625.1 Acidimicrobiia bacterium | reverse complement strand
GTCGACGAGGTGCTGAAGGGAACGACCTTGGCCGAGGCGAGCTCCGCGCTGCTCGTCACCGCGCGCCAGCTGCCGGTGTCCGGGATGATCGGTCGGCCGAGCGCGCGAGGCGCTCCGCCGGTCGAGGTGAGGAGCTCCTGGTCGAGGAGGATGCCGGCGGTCGCCGCGGCGGCCGCGGTCGCCAGGCCTTCGATGAGTCGTCGACGGGTGAAGCGCGGCGCCGACGCGACCTCGGGTGCTTCGATGGCGTCGGCATGCTGGGCCGCGAGGCGTCGGTGGAGACCAGCGATGAAGTCGGGGCTCGGAAGCGTCGCACCGGGTTGCAGCGCGCGAAGCTCGATGGCCGCACGCATGGCGTCGAGGTCCTCGGCGTCGGGCGTGAAGGGACGTGGACGTCGGTTGCGCAGCAGCGCCTCCACGAACCTGCTCGTGCGTCGGGTCGTCATCGTTCCCCCTCGAAGAGCGCGGCGGCATGTCGGAGTGCCCGGTGCTGGAGCACCTTGGCGTTTCCGGGGCTGACGTTCATCGACTTGGCTGCTTCCCGGATCGAGCACGACTGCAGGAAGCGGAGCTCGAGGATCTGGCGGTACCGCGGTGGCAGCGCCTCGATGATGGCGGCGACGCGTCGTGGTGCGTCGCTCTCCGACGGCGGATCGTCGAACTTCGGCAGATCGGCGATCACGTCGATCGACGAGACCTCGGCGCCGTAGCGTCGTCGCCAGTGGGACGCGAGCACAGTGCGCGCGGTGGCGAGCAGATACGCCCGGACCTCACCCACCGAGGCGGAGACCTCGAGCGGCCCGAGCGCGGCCTGGAACACCTCCGCGGTGAGGTCTTCGGCTTCCGCCCGGTTGCCCACTCGGCTGTACATCAGGCGGTAGAGCCGTTCGACGTTGTCGAGGTAGATCGCCTCCCAGTTGGCGTATGCGGTCCGATCGACGCTGCGGAGGTGCGGAGCGACGGGTGGTGTCGGTGCTTCGTCTTCGGCCCCGGCACCGTCGCGCCGTCGGGGGCGCGCCGGGCTCATGGAGCACACCGAGAGGTTCCGGCCATGCCCATGGATACGGTTCGGGGTTACACGTGGCTTGGCCGCCCGCCGAAATTCGCCGCACCCGACGCGACCGGCGTCGGGCGATTCACGCGGATGCGTGCGCCACCTGCGCCAAGCTCACGACGGCCCGGAACTGATCCCGAGGGCCTCGCTCGATGGTGACGGAGCGACCTGATCGGGTCGCCCACTGGCGGATCTCGTCCAGGGCGTCGAGCGTCGCGGGTTCGCCCATCAACACGTCGAAGGTTCCGGGGGACAGGTGCGTGACCTCCACGAAGAGGAGACCACGCACCGTCGACACGCGGACGTAGGCGCGGCCGGACGCCGGGCAACCCGCCACGTTGAGGGCGGCGTCGATGAACCGGGCGGCATGCTCGATCAGCTCGTCGCACTGCTCGGCATCCACCCCGAACTGGTGGAAGTCGACCGCATGACCACCGACGCGCAGCCCATCGACGAGTTCTGCGTGGATCTCGTTCATGCCTTCTGATAGCGGCACGGTTACACGCGTTGCGCGATCGAGGATCGACGCCACGCGGTACGGTCGGACCATGTCGGTCACGAATCAACGGGTGACGTGCCCCGGGCCGCTCGTCGAGAGCCAACCCGGCGTGGGCGAATGCGCGCGGGGCGAGGCCTGCGAGGCACTGGCGTTCAAGGACGACTACCTCGCGTACCGGGGCGCGCACATGCGGGTGACGAGCGAGTGGCTGGAGCGTCGGTCGGAGGACTGACGGGCGTCGCTGTGCGACACTGACCGCATGACGAGTCTGCATCACGTCAACCTCGGTGTTCCCCCCGACAGCGCCGACGCCGAAGCCGAGTTCCTCATGGGTGTGCTCGGTTACCGGAAGGTCGAGCCGTCGGCGCAGGCGCAGGGCTTCGGTGCGCGCTGGTACGAGATCGACGACGGCACCCAGGTGCATCTGAGCCTCGATCCCGACCACCGCCCGGCGGCGCGGGCGCACACCGCGCTCGAGATCGGCGACCAGCTCGACGCCGTCGCGACGCGGCTGCGCGGCGCGGGCATCGAGTTCGGCGACAACGAGTTCGACGGGCGTCGCATCCTGTTCTGCCAGGATCCCGCGGGGAACCGCTGGGAGCTGCGCGGCTGACGCGTCAGCGGGCGGGGGCGCGGGCGCTGACCTGCACGACGCGGGGGAGCGTTGCGACGACACCGCGCGTGTCTGCGAACTGGTCGAGCTGCGCGACGAGCTCGGTGACCTCGTCGGCGGTGGCGAGGCCCTGCGCGATGACCGGAGCCGCGATCGCCTCCATCGTGCACGCGTGCGCACGTAGATCGTCAGGCTCGCGCAGCACGGGGAAGACGACGTCGACGTGGATGTCGGTGGCGCCCAGCGTCGCGAGCGTGGGTGCGATCTCGCAGGCGAAGTCGGGACGCGCCCCGAGGCCGTGGGCGGCGGCGACGTAGAGCTCGACGTGACGCCGGAGTGCGTCGTCGGGCGGTGAGCTCCACACCGCGGCCACCTCCACGTCCTCCACCAGGATCATCCCCCCGGGTCTGGTGGCAGCGACCATCGCCGCGAGTCCCGTCGCCGGGTCGGACTGGTGGGTGAGCACGCAGCGCGCGTACACCGCGTCGACCTCGGCGAGGTCGTCGTCGGTCGTGAGCTCGGCGAGCCCCGCGATGCCGAACCGCGCCGTCGCCGCGAGTGACGCGGCGCGTGCAGTGGCGAGGCCCACCACCTCGGCGTTCGGGTCGATGCCGAGCGCATCGACCCCCATCGCACCGACCCGACAGGTGACATCACCGATCCCGCAGCCCACGTCGACGAAGCGGTCGAGATCGGACGCGCCGACGCGCGTGAGGAAGGTCTCGGTCGTCGGCCAGAACAGGCGCGCGATCAGCTCGAGCCGGTCGTGCGCACTC
>DASUAS010000203.1:0-2565 GCA_035763625.1 Acidimicrobiia bacterium | reverse complement strand
CACGAGCGCGCCGGTGTCGACCGTCTCGAACGCGTCGACCGGACCACCCGTCAGTGCCCGCGCGGTCCCGGCGAGCGACACCGAGACCTGCCGTGCGAGCGCGGCGTACTCCGGCGTCGCATCGGCCGCCGGCGACCGCTCGGCGTCGGTGACGATCTCGAGCAGCGGCAGGACTCGTCGGGTGGCGAGGACCAGCGCGACCAGGGCGCGCTCGCGCGTGATGCTGCCGGCGGGGCGGTACACGACACCGACCCGGGTGCCGAGCGTCGCGTCGGCGTGGCGCAGCGCGTCGAGTTCGCGCTCGGCCGCGGGGACCGCCAGCGCTGCGGCGGCCTCTCGGAGCACTTCGGCCGCGGCGGCACGCACGCGGTCCCGCTGGTGCACCGGCCAGAGGGCGACCGCGGCGACGCCGGCGACGACGACACCCACGACCCAGCCCAGCAGGCGGGCAGGCAGGTCGGCATCGATGCCGGGCGTCATCACCGCGAGGACGAACGCGAGCGTCGCCGAGGTCGCGCTGGCTGCGAAGTACCCGCCCAGCGCGCCCGACATCGACACCGCGAACGCCACCGCCAGGGTCACCACGACCGCGGGCCAGATCGTCGCCGCGAAGGCCGTGCCGAGGGCGAGGAGGGCAGCACCGACGACCGCCAAGAGCAGGTAGGCGCGGAGACGGTGCCCGAGCGGTCCGCCGTAGTCGGCGAACACCAGCGCGGCGAACGATCCGAACGCGCCGAACAAGGCCGACGGCTCGTTGCCGGTGCGCACGAGCAGCGCGAACACCGCCGGCACCACGATCGCAGCCCGACTCGCCTTCCGCAGGTTGACCCGGTGGGGATCCTGGAGACGACCTGCGAAGGCCCGCACCGGCGGATCGTAGCGACCGGGACGGGAACGCCGGTTCATGGATCAGAGTTGGACCGAGTCGCAAGTAGGCTGACGCCGTGGCCATCCCGAAGGTGTGCGGGATCGAGACGGAGTACGGCGTCACCTTGCGAGGCGCGGCCGATCCCAATCCCGTGCTCGCATCGTCGATGCTCATCAACAGCTACGTCGAGCACCACAAGGTCGGATGGGACTTCGACGACGAGTCGCCGGGCCGTGACGCCCGCGGGTTCGCGCGCGAGGGCGCGATGCCGCCCGAGATCGAGACCCACCTGGTCAACACCGTGCTCACCAACGGAGCGCGCTACTACGTCGACCACGCACACCCCGAGTACTCCACGCCCGAGTGCTCCGACGCGCTCGAGCTCGTGTGCGCCGACAAGGCGGGGGAGCGCATCCTCGCCCGCTCCATGCTCGCGGCGCGCCGCGTGGCGGAGCCGGGCCTGGAGATCGTCGTCTACAAGAACAACTCCGACGGCAAGGGCAACTCGTACGGCACCCACGAGAACTACCTCGTCGATCGCGCGGTGCCGTTCTCGACGCTCGTGCGCAACCTGCTGCCATGGTTCGTCAGCCGTCAGGTGTTCACCGGTGCCGGCAAGGTCGGTTCGGAGAACGGCGCCAGCGCGGTCGACTACCAGATCAGCCAGCGAGCCGACTTCTTCGAGGAGGAGGTGGGGCTCGAGACCACGCTGAAGCGCCCGATCGTGAACACGCGCGACGAGCCGCACGCCGATCCGCAGGCGTACCGCCGTCTCCACGTCATCGCCGGCGACGCCAACCTGTGCGAGGTCGCCACGTTCCTGAAGGTCGGCACCACCGCGATCGTCCTGGCGATGATCGAGGACGGCTTCCTCGAGAAGGACCTGTCGATCGTCGGCCCGGTGAACGCGATGCGCACGGTCTCGCACGACCCGAGCTGTCGGGCGACGGTGGAGCTGCTCGACGGCGGTCGCATCACCGCGGTGGAGCTGCAGTGGGAGTTCCTCCGCCTGGCGCAGAAGTACGCCGACGAGATCGGCCTCGACGCGTGCGGGGGCGACGTCGGCGACACCGTCCTCGCCCGCTGGGAGTCGGTGCTCACCGACCTCGAACGTGACCCAATGCTGCTCGACGGGCAGCTCGACTGGGTCACGAAGCTCGCGCTGCTGCAGGCCTACATCGGCCGCGACGGCTTGGAGTGGGCCGACCCCAAGCTCTCGCTGCTCGACCTCCAGTACCACGACGTCCGTCCCGAGCGCTCCCTCTACGAGAAGCTCGTGCGAGCGGGCAAGGTCGAGCGCCTCGTCGACGAAGCCGACGTGCAGGAGGCGATGACGGTCGCGCCCGCGACGACCCGGGCCTGGTTCCGCGGCGGATGCCTGGCGCGGTGGCCCGATTCGGTGGTGGCGGCCAACTGGGACAGCCTGATCCTCGACGTAGGCTCGGATCCGTTGCGGCGCATCCCGATGATGGAGCCGCTCAAGGGAACGAAGGCGCACGTGCAACCGTTGTTCGACGAGGTCGGTACCCCCGCCGAGCTGGTCGAACGGCTGCAGGGATAAGAGGAGCCAGTCATGCCCGAGCGTGAGCGCAAGCAGAAGCCGGCGCCCAAGGAGCGCGTCGAGGAGAACGCCGAAGTCGCCGCGCCCGCCAAGCAGGGCGAGGAACTGAAGGAAGAGCTCGACGATCTGCTCGACG
>DASUAS010000202.1:0-22488 GCA_035763625.1 Acidimicrobiia bacterium | reverse complement strand
TTGTGTCCCGTAGGTGAACGTGACGTACGCGGTTCCGGCTGGCACGTCCGTCCAGACGCCATAGGCGGTTGAGGTCGGAGAATCGGTAGGCGGGTCGAGCGTTCCGACGATGTCGTCAGGATTGGGCATGCACGCGCCCTGGTAGCCAGCTTGCGGTGCGGGGGTGGGCACGACGGTCACGCATTGCGACCCGGCCGGGTCGTGGTAGGCGATCACGGGCGCTCGATCCGGGATCTGCACCACCACAACGTCGGTCGCGCCAGGACTGTCGCGTTGCATCAGGGTTCTGAGCCGGTCGGTTTCGCTCGTGCCAGCTTCCATCAGCGGGACTTCCGCACCCGTGACTGCGGCCGGAAGAGTCGTCGGCGTGGGGGTGGGCACGCTCGTCGCTTCACCGCCGGTGCTGATCTGCGCCCGATTCAGATTTGATGGCGACCGCAGCGCCCACCATGCGAAGACAACGATGATTGCGATGGTCAAACCGCCCGCGATGACGAGCACGCGGCTCCTCGCTCCTCGCGGTGGTTCGTCAACGTGCTGGGGTAGTGGCGGCGCGAAACCACCGGGCTCTGGCAGGTTGTCCGCCCGGTACTCGAACGCAGTCCGAATCCGAGGTTCCAAGTCGTCTGCTGCGGGCCTCATCACAACTCCTGACGTAGTCGTTGTAGCGCCCGTGCCGCGAGCGACTTCACGGTCCCTGGTCGACACGACAGCGTGTGGGCGATCTCGACTTCCGAGAGGTTCTCGAAGTAGCGGAGGACCAATACCGCGCGCTGACGATGCGGCAACCGGTCGATCCGTTCCAGGAGAACATCGAGGTCTGCATCATGAGCCGTCGCCACGCGCTCGGCGATCAGCTCGTGCGCATGCTGACGCTGGCGCTCCGTGCGTCGATGCCTACGCACAGCATTGATGATCGTCACCCGCAGATACGCCCGAGGATTCTCAATCGCATCGAACCGTGGTCGAACGCGCATGAACGCGTCCTGCACGAGATCGTCGACGAAGCGACCATCTTCTGTGAGCACATAGGTCAGACGGCGCGCCCAGTCACGCTGCTCGACGTAGAAGTCATCGAACGTCGCTCCCGAACGAGCTACCTGCACACTTTGATGAGTCCTCAGAACCTCAAAAGGTTCCACGGATGTTCTGGCCGCTCAATCATTGCGCCAAAACTGCCCGGTCCGGGCGACGCAGTGCGGCAGTCATCGCTCGCTGCACACAACGAGAGGAACCGCGCGCCCACCGCCGGGCAGCACCCGAGTCGTGGTGGTGGCGAGTACGTCGGCGCAAGTCCGCTCACGCATCGTCGTGCTCGTAGCCGATGGCTTCTTGCTGGTGGGGAGCACGACATCGCCATCACCGCTGCACGCGGCAAGGCCGAGAATGGCAACCGCCAGCGCTGCGACCGTTAGGAGCTTTGGCACGACGGGCCAGTTCTCGATCTCCTCCCGCGAGCGCAGTCGACGTTTCGCCATGTGTCGAAGGTACTTCGGTCGGTGCCAGTGCGGCAGAGCTATGGCGCGGCGCCACCACACTCGCGCCGTGTGCGCAGGTTCGAGTCCTGCCGGGGGCGCCGACGAGCATCGGCGCCACCATCCCCGAACGCGTTCCTGCCTGTGTTTGGAGTGCGGACGAGCGGGAAACGCCAAGCATGTGGCCGTGCCCGAGCTGACCTCCGTCGACGTATGAAGTCGCACGGGCTCGTCATCCACGGCGACCCGACGTGGCTCGCACTCATCGACGTCGACGCGCCCGAGAGCAGGAACGGGTGAGCGTCGTCGAGGTGGACCTCGCGCTCACGGCGAACACGATCCGTCAGCACATCATCAGCATGTTGGTGGAGGCGGGCTCGGGTCATTCCGCAGGCCCACTCGGAATGGCCGACGTGTTCACGGTCTTGTACTTCAGCGTCCTGCACGTCGATCCCGACGATCCCTGGATGCCCGACCGGGACCGCGTGGTGCTCTCCAACGGGCACATCTGTCCGGTCTGGTATGCGACCCTCGCCGAGCGGGGCTTCTTCCCCGTGTCCGAGCTGGCGACTCTGCGCAAGCTCGGTTCGCGCCTGCAGGGGCACCCGCACGCGCGCAGCCTCCCCGGCATCGAGGCCAGCGCCGGACCTCTCGGCCAAGGGCTCTCCCAAGCGATCGGCATGGCGCTCTCGGCGTCGCTCGACGGTGCTCGGTGGCGGACCCACGCCCTGCTGTCCGACGGCGAGCACGACGAGGGCCAGACGTGGGAAGCGGTGATGTTCGCGGCCAAGTGCAGGCTGCACAACCTCACCGCGTGGGTCGATCGCAACAACATCCAGATCGACGGGTTCACCGAGGACGTGATGCCGCTCGAACCCTTGGCCGCGAAGTACGAGAGCTTCGGCTGGCACGTCGTGGAGATCGACGGGCACAACCATCGGGCCATCGCCGACGCCGCCCGGCTCGCCGAAGCGGTCTTCGAGCGACCGACCGTCGTCATCTGCCACACGATCCCCGGCAAGGGCGTCGACTTCATGGAAGACGACTACACGTGGCACGGCATCCCTCCCGATCGGGCACAGGCGGCCAAGGCGCTCACCGAGCTGCGGAGCTTGCGAGGGAGGATCGATGGTGAGTACGCGTGAAGCGCTGAACGGCGTACGCGCCGATCTGTTCGACGAACACGGCGAGTTGCCCGACGACGTCGAGTCGGTGCCGACGCGCCAGGGGTACGGTGACGCGCTGGTCGAGTTGGGCACGCGTGACGAACGCGTCGTCGTGCTGACCGGTGATCTGGCCGACTCGACGAAGGTCGGCGCGTTTCGCGACCAGTTCCCGGGCCGCTTCTTCGATCTCGGCGTCGCGGAGCAGAACATGATGGGCGTCGCGGCCGGACTCGCGCTCGCCGGCAAGATCCCGTTCGTGTCCTCCTACGCGACGTTCTCACCGGGCCGGAACTGGGACCAGTTCCGGGTGTCCGTCGCGTACACGAGGGCCAACGTCAAGGTCGCAGGCGCCCACAGCGGACTCTCGGTCGGACCCGACGGCGCCACGCACCAGGCGATGGAGGACATCGCGATGGTGCGCGCCCTTCCGAACGTCGTCGTCGTGGTGCCGTGCGACGCGGAGGAGACGCGGAAGGCGACGCTCGCGGTGACCGATCTGGACGGCCCCGCGTATCTGCGCTTCGCCCGCAACGCGACGCCGCTGATCACCAGTCCGGACAGCCCGTTCACGATCGGTCGGGCGACGGTCGTGCGCAACGGCGATGACGTCGCGATCGTGGCGTGCGGGCCGCTGCTCGTGGAGGCGATGCGAGCCGCCGAGATCCTCGCTCGCGACGGCATCGACGCCCGGGTGGTGAACAACCACACGATCAAACCGCTCGACGAGGCCACCTTGATCGCGGCGGCGGAGCAGACCGGCGCGGTGGTGACCGTCGAGGAGCACCAGGTCAACGGCGGGCTCGGCGGCGCGGTGGCCGAGCTCCTCGCGCAACACCATCCCGTACCGATGGACATCGTGGGGATGCCCGACCACTTCGGTGAGTCGGGGACGCCCGAGGAGCTCCTGGCGCGCTGGGGTCTCACCGCCGAGGACATCGCTCGACGGGCCGCCATCCTGCTGCGGCGCAAGGCGTGAGCACCGCCGAGGTTCCACCCGGAGTGGCACACGTGGACGTCGCGGAGCTGGCTCACGACCTCGCGCGTCGCGTCGACGCCGAGGTGCGCTTCGATGCCGGCAGCAGGAGTGCGTACTCGACGGACGCGTCGAACTACCGGGCGATCCCTCTCGGTGTCGTGGTGCCCCGCACCGTCGAAGCGGCGGCCGAAGCGGTCGCGGTGTGCCGGGAGCACGACGCGCCGGTGTTGTCTCGCGGTGGTGGCACGAGCCTGGCGGGGCAGTGCACGAACGTCGGCGTGGTGCTCGACTGGTCCAAGTACTGCAACTCGCTCCTCTCGGTTGACGTCGAAGCGCGCCGCTGCGTCGTGGAGCCCGGGATCGTGCTCGACGTGCTGAATCGCGAGTTGTGGGAACACGATCTCGAATACGGCCCGCAACCCGCAACGCACAGCCACTGCACGATCGGTGGGATGATCGGCAACAACTCGTGCGGCGCGACTGCGCAGCGCACCGGGAAGGTCGTCGACAACATCGAGCGGCTCGAGGTGCTCCTCTACGACGGAACCCGCATGTGGGTCGGCCCGACGTCGGGCCGGCAGCTCGCGACGATCCAGGCCGAAGGGGGACGACGAGCCGAGATCTACCGTGACCTGCAGGCGATGCGCGACCGCCACCTCGTCGGCCTCCGTGACCGCTATCCGAAGATCCCACGCCGCGTCTCGGGCTACAACCTCGACTCGCTGCTCCCGGAGAACGACTTCCACGTCGCGCAGGCCCTGGTCGGTTCCGAAGGCACCCTGGTCACCGTGCTCCGCGCCGAGTTGAGGTTGGTGCCGCGGGTCAAGGCCCGGACGATGGTCGTGCTCGGCTATCAGGACATCGCGACGGCGGCCGACGCGGTGCCCCAGATCCTTCCGCACGGGCCGATCGTCCTCGATGCGATGGACCGGATCATCCTCGACAGCGAGCAGAAGCAACATCGGCTGGTGCGGGCGATCGATCACTTCCCGACAGGCGATGGATTCCTGTTCGTGCAACTCGGCGGCGAGACGAACGAGGAAGCCCGTGCCAACGCGCAGGCGCTGCTGGACACCTTGGGCAAGCACGCCCACGACGACGACGTGCGTGAGCTCGACGACGAAGCGCAGTTGCGGCAGGTGTGGCAGGTACGCGAGTCGGCCCTCGGCGCCTCGGCACGGGCGCCGGGCGCACCCGACGCGTGGCCCGGTTGGGAAGACTCGGCAGTTGCGCCTGATCGTCTCGGCGACTACCTCCGCGCCCTGCGGCGGTTGTACGACAAGTACGGCTACCAGTCCGCGTCGATCTACGGGCACTTCGGCCAGGGATGCGTGCATTCGCGCATCCCCTTCGATCTCGTCACGGCCGACGGCGTCCGAGACTTTCGATCGTTCGTGCACGAAGCGGCCGACACCGTCGTCGCCTTCGGTGGGTCGCTCTCGGGTGAGCACGGCGACGGCCAGGCACGCGGCGAGCTGCTCCCGAAGATGTTCGGCGACGAGATCGTGCGCGCCTTCGCCGAGACGAAGGCCATCTTCGATCCTCGTGATCGGATGAACCCAGGCAAGGTGGTCGCGCCGCGTCCACTCGACGCCGACTTGCGGCTCGGCTCCAGCTACGAACATCCCGTGCCGTCTACGTACTTCGCGTATCCGCACGACGACGGCGACTTCGGCCGGGCCGCGCTGCGATGCGTCGGCGCCGGAAACTGTCGACGCGTCGACGGTGGTGTCATGTGCCCGTCGTACATGGTCACACGCGACGAGGAGCACTCCACACGCGGGCGCGCACGCCTGCTCTTCGAGATGCTCGACGGTTCGGCGCGGGGCGGGACGATCACCGACGGCTGGCGTTCACAGGCCGTGCACGACGCGCTCGATCTCTGCTTCGCCTGCAAGGGGTGCAAGAGCGACTGCCCCGTCAACGTGGACATGGCCACGTACAAGGCGGAGTTCCTCGCCCATCACTACGAACGGCGGCTGCGACCGCGGTCGCACTACTCCATGGGATGGCTGCCGGTCTGGGCCTGGCTCGCCAGCTTCGCACCGCGCGCGTCCAACGTCGTCGGCCACGCACGGGTGCTGCAACGCTCGCTGAAGGCCCTGGCGGGAATCGCGCCCGCTCGCGAGGTGCCGTTCCTGGCCCCACGGAGCCTGCAGGCCTGGTACGCGGCGCGGGGGCCACGTGGCGATGGCGCTCGCGGCGAGGTGCTGCTCTGGGCCGACACCTTCACGAACCGGTTCGCGCCGCAGATCGGCGAGGCCGCGGTGCAGGTGCTCGAGGACGCCGGGTGGCGGGTGACCATCCCCGAGACGCCGCTCTGTTGCGGACTGACCTGGATCTCGACCGGGCAACTCTCGACCGCACAGCGGGTGCTCCGTCGCACGGCCCGGATCCTGCGCCCCTGGATCGATCGCGGCGTACCGGTCGTCGGGCTGGAGCCGAGCTGCACCGCGGTGTTCCGCAGCGACGCCACGGAGCTGTTGCCGCGGGATGCGTCCATCGCTCGTCTCCGGGACTGCACGTTCACGCTGGCGGAGCTCCTGCTCGAGCGATCACCCGGATGGAACCCACCGCACATCGATGGTCGGGCACTGGTGCAGATGCACTGCCACCAGCACGCGGTCATGACGTTCGACGCCGATGCCGCGCTGCTGCGCCGGGCTGGTGTCGACCCCGTCGTCCTGGATTCGGGCTGCTGCGGGCTGGCGGGCAACTTCGGATTCGAGGCCGCGCACTACGACATCTCGGTCGCGGCGGCCGAACGGGTCCTGCTCCCCGCCCTGCGCGAGGCCGAGCCCGCTGACCTCGTGCTTGCCGACGGGTTCAGCTGTCGGACGCAGATCGAGCAGTGCGACAGCGGAGGTCGGCGCGCAGTGCATCTCGCCGAGCTCCTCGTGGGGATCGACGGTCGGGCCGCGGAACCCCGGTAGCGCCATCACCAGATTCGGGCGCTGCGGCCCCGCGTTAGCCTCACGCCGATGGCGACCTTCGTCCTGGTGCACGGCGGCGGTCACGGCGGCTGGTGCTACCAACGCGTCGCGCGGGGTCTGCGCGACCAGGGCCACGACGTCTACACCCCCACGCTCACAGGCCTGGGTGAGCGGTCGCACCTGCTGCACCCCGACATCGACCTCGTCACGCACATCACCGACGTCGTCAACGTCCTCGCCTTCGAGGGCCTCCACGACGTGCTGCTCGTCGGCCACAGCTATGGGGGCATGGTGATCACCGGCGTCGGCGACCGGGCCGCCGAACGCATCGCCGGACTCGTCTACCTCGACGCCGCCAACCCGACCAACGGCCAGTCGCTCATCGACGTGGCCGGCCCGATGATCAACATGACCCGACCGCTCGGCGCGGTCGCCGACGGCGTCGAGCTCGTGCTCCTCCCCGCTCCGGGCGCGGGCGCGTTCTACGGCGTCACCGACGCCGACGACGTCGCGTGGATGGACGACAAGCTGACCGGCCACCCGTGGAAGTGCTTCGAGCAACCGCTGGTGCTCGAGCACGAGGACGAGCTCTGGGCGATCCCGCAGTACCACATCGTGTGCACCGAGAACCTCCGCACCCGCGACCGGGAGCTGATGGCCCGGGCGCGCGCCGAGCAGCGGTTCTGGGAGATCGACACCGGCCACGACCTGATGATCACCGAACCCGATGCGGTCGCCGCCGCACTCCTGGAGATCGCGACGTGCAGCTCGAGCTCCTGAACTTCCCCGTCGACCGCTTCCAACACGCCCGTCAACACGCTGCCGCGCTGCAGCGCGAGCTCGACGTCCTGCGGGTCAAGGGCGCACGCGCCGGTCGCCTGCCCCGACACAGCGACGAGGTCGTCGCCGATCTCGACGCCCGCTTCACCGGCTACCGGACCACCATGGACGTCCTCGACGGCCTCGTCGCGCAGGGGACCGACCACGCCGACGTGCTGATCCCCGTGCTGGGTGACCCCGAAGAGCGCGCCATCGCGATACAGGAGTTCGCCGACGTCCTCGACGAGATGGACGCGTACTGCGAGGCGGGCGACCAGCTCCTCACCGTCGTGACCCCGCCCGAACTCCGCGCCTTCCGCACCTGGCTGTTCGCCGAGGTCATCGGACAGCTGCGCGGCGCGGCCCCCACCCCGTGGACCGACACCGCCGACGAGACCGCCGCCGCCTCCGCAACCGGAGGGGCGCATGGCGGCGAGCCGGTGGTGCTGCGGGAGTCCGGTGCCCTCGACTTGGCGGTCGCGGAACGATTGCGCGAGGCGCTGCAGGCGGCGTTCACGGAGAGCGACGACGACGTGGTCCTCGACCTCACCGAGGTCGAGTTCGTCGACTCGGTGATCCTCAGCATCATCGTCACCGCTCACAAGCGCTTCGCCGCCTCCAACCGCCGGCTGTCACTGGTCGTGCCCTCGGAGCTGCACCGTCTGTTCGAGCTCACCGGACTCCTCGGCGTGCTCGACGTACGCCTCGCCTGAGCTCCGACAGGACCCCGGACTCGGGGTGCGCTCTCGCGGCGACATCGCTAGAGTCGCACCGAGAACAACAAACGACCAGCCACAGCGTCATGACGGCGTGTCGGCGACCGGGCGTCCAGCAGGAACCAGGGGGGTTCACCGGTGCTGCAATTCATCGTCGTCGGACTCGTGTTCGGGAGCATCTACGCGCTCGCCGCGTCCGGCCTCGTCATCACCTACGTCTCGACCGGCGTGCTCAACTTCGCGTTCGGCGCCTTCGCGTTCTTCATCGCGCGCTTCTACTACTACCTGCACGTCGAGAAGGAGTGGGGCATCCTGCTGAGCGCGGCAGTGAGCCTGCTGGTGCTCGCGCCCTTCATGGGGATCTTCTTCTACATGGCGATCTTCCGCTTCCTGCGGCTGTCGTCGCAGCTGATCAAGGTCGTCGTGACCATCGGTCTGTCCGTCGTGATCCCCGTCCTCGCCGAGATGATCTTCGGCAACACCGAGATCTTCCAGGCTCCCGGTCTCGCCCCCCAGCCGGTCTCCGTCTACAAGGTCTTCGGCACCGCGGTCACCCTCGACCAGGTGATCGCCTACGCGTGCGTGCTCGGCATCGTCGTCTTCGGCGCGCTGATCCTGCGCTACACCGAAGCCGGCCTGAGCGTGCGGGCGATGGTCGACTCCGAGGCCATGACCTCGCTGTCGGGCAGCAACCCCTCGCGCATCGCCGCCGGTGTGTGGGTCGTCTCCACCATGCTCGCCGGACTCTCGGGCATCCTCGCCGCACCGGTGATCGGTCTCGACTCCGGCAAGTACACCCTGCTGATCGCAGCGGCCTTCGCGGCGGTCATCGCCGCCCGCCTCCGCAGCCTTCCCATCGCCGTGATCATCGGCCTGCTGATGGGCGTCGCCGGCAGCCTGGCGCAGTACTTCCTGCCGCCCGACAGCGAGGTCACGGCCAACATCGTGCCCGCGATCCCGTTCGCGTTCGTGGTGATCTCGCTCATCTACAACATCATCCGATCGGGCCGGGTCAACGAGGAGGAGGGCGTGGGTGGCGCGCTCGACCGCGCCATCACCCCGAACGGCGGAAGCCGCCTCGCCGCGTCGAGCGATGCGGAGAACCTCTATCCGAGGCTCAACTTCACGTTCCCGATCGTGATCTTCGCCGCGATCTGCGTCCTCCCGCTGATCTTCGCCCCGTACTGGCAGGCGCTGATGGTCACCGGGGTCGCGCTGGCGATCATCTTCCTGAGCTACAC
Organism: Acidimicrobiia bacterium; assembly: GCA_035763625.1. GTDB lineage: Bacteria > Actinomycetota > Acidimicrobiia > IMCC26256 > DASPTH01 > DASUAS01. The sequence continues at coordinate 13,162 of DASUAS010000202.1, read as the reverse complement.
GCTCGTCACCGGTGAAGGCGGCATGCTCTGGCTGTGCCAGATCACCTTCGCGGGCGTGGGTGCGATGGCGGCCGCGCAGTTCGCCACCAAACACGGGTGGCCCGTCCTGCTCGCCATCCTCATGGGTGGTCTGATCGCGGCGGTGATCGGCGTGATCCTCGGCCTCCTGACCATCCGACTCGGCAACCTCTACATCGCGCTGGTCACGCTCACGTTCGGTCTCCTCATGGAGCGCCTCGTGTTCAACCTGCAGACGTTCGCCAACTTCGGGGCCGGCGTCGCCATCGCCCGACCCGAGTTCGCCCGTACCGACAAGGCGTTCATCTACTTCGCGCTGGCGGTGTTCGCGGTTCTCGCGATCCTGACCGTGAACTTGCGTCGGTCCACCACCGGGCTCGCGCTCAACGCGGTTCGCTGGAGCGAGAACGCGTCGCGCACCATGGGCCTGAGCGTGATCCAGATGAAGATGCTGGTGTCGGGTCTCGCGGCCTTCGTGGCCGGCGTCGGCGGCGGGCTCTACGCGCTCTCGTTCAAGCAGGCGATCCCGCTCGACTACGCGACCCTCCTCGGACTCGTCTGGCTGGCCGTGCTCGTCACCTTCGGCGTGCGCTCGAACATCGCCGCGCTGCTCGCGGGACTCCTCTTCGCCTTCTCCCCCGCGTTCATCCAGACCGTCCTCAAGCTCGACGCGCCATGGTCGGACGTGCCGATCCTGCTGTTCGGTCTCGGTGCCATCGCGCTCGCGCAGAACCCCGAAGGCACCGTGCACCAGCAGGCCATGGGTCTCCAGCGCATGCTGCACAGGGCGATGGGCGGCGGCGCCCGGCCGGTGCCCGCGGCGACGGCCTTCGCCGGACGCCATGATCCGCGGCTCGACCACGACGACGAACCGCCGACGTCCACACAACCCGACGGCACCACCGCGGACGTGGCGGGATCATGAGCACCGCGGAGGCGACCCAGGCGGCCATCGTCGACACGGCGACGCCCGCGATCGAGGCCCGCGACGTGACCGTGCGCTTCGGCGGACTCGTCGCGCTCAACGAAGTGAGCCTGTCCGTGCCCCCCGCGTCGATCGTCGGGCTCGTGGGCCCCAACGGCGCGGGCAAGACGACGTTGTTCGGTGTGTTCTCGGGGCTGCTCCACCCCCAGGGCGGCGAGGTGTACCTCGCCGGCAGGAAGATCACCGGCGCGGCGCCGTCGAAGCGGGCCCGCCTCGGCCTCGCCCGCACCTTCCAGCAGCTCGAGCTGTTCATGGGCCTGACCGTGCGCGAGCACATCATCCTCGGGTACCGGGTCCGCAACCAGCGCAACCGGTTGTGGACCGACCTCTTCACCGCAGGTGCGCTCCATCCGAGCACCGACGACGAGCGCGCCCGTGTCGACCGCCTCGTCGACCTCCTCGGGCTGCGCGCGGTGGCCAACACCGCGGCATCGGTGCTGCCCCTCGGCACCGCCCGACGGGTCGAGGTCGCCCGGGCCCTGGCGACGGGCCCTTCGATCGTGCTCCTCGACGAGCCCTCCTCGGGCCTCGACGGCCACGAGACCGCTCAGCTCGGCGCCGCGCTGCGCACCGTGGTCGACGAGGAGAAGGTGTCGTTGCTCCTCGTCGAGCACGACGTCGCGATGGTGCTCGGGCTCTCGAGCGAAGTCGCCGTCCTCGACTTCGGCGTGCGCATTGCTTACGGCACCCCCGACGAGATCCGCAACGACCCCGCGGTGCGCGCCGCCTACCTGGGCGACGACGAAGCCGTCGAGGGCAACCCAGAAGGTGAGGCCTGATGGCCGGCACGCTCCTGTCCGTGGAGGGGCTCGACGTCCACTACGCGTCGGTCCAGGCGCTGTTCGACGTCACCATCGACGTCCCCGAGGGCGAGGTGGTCGCGGTGCTCGGCGCCAACGGCGCGGGGAAGAGCACCTTCGCTCGGGTTGCCTCCGGACTCGTGCCCTCCACCAGGGGCACGATCACGTTCGACGGCGTGAACATCACCAAGGCCAAGCCGCACGACATCCGCCGCGCCGGTCTCGTGCACATCCCCGAGGGCCGTGGCATCTTCCCGGGCCTCTCGGTGCAGGAGAACCTCCGCATGGCGGTGCGGCGCGTGGGAACGACGGAACAGCGGCGGTCGGCGCTCGACGACGCCTACGAGATGTTCCCCCGCCTCGCCGAGCGGCGCACGCAGCGCGCCGGGACGCTCTCGGGCGGCGAGCAGCAGATGCTCGCCCTCGCGCGCGCGTTGGCCGTACCGCCGAAGCTGATCATCGCCGACGAGATGTCGCTCGGGCTCGCGCCGCTCGTCGTCGACTTCGTGTTCGAGAGCATCGAGCGCGCCGCCCAGACCGGGGTCACCATCGTGCTCATCGAGCAGTTCGTGCACCGCGCGCTCGGGCTCGCGAGCCAGTGCGTGATCCTCAAGCAGGGCTCCGTCGCGTGGACCGGTCCCTCCGAGAACGCCCGCCAAGAGGTGCTCGACCGCTACCTCGGCGAATCCGCCGACGCGATGGCCTGACGGAAACGGGCCGCGCGACCGGCGCGGTGGCACGCGACGCGTTACCGTTCGCGCTCCGCTCGCATCGCGGCGGGAACACCGGTTTCCTGGGGGGAGATCTCGGATGAAGCAGCACGCCAAGCGCGGCTTGCGGACGTTCGCGACGATTGCCGTCGCCGGAATCACGACCGTCGGTCTGGTCGCGTCGACCGCGGGCGCGCAGTCGAACACGACCGTGCCCGGTGTCACCGACAAGTCGGTGAAGTTCGGCTACATCTTCTCGGGCACGGGCGTCGCGAGCTCGACCTTCACGAACGCCGACAAGGCATGCCAGGCGCGCGTCGACCGTACCAACCGGGAGGGTGGCGTCAACGGCCGCAAGATCGACATCGAGGTCGTCGACGACAAGTCGTCGGGCGAGAACCTCACCGCGGCCAAGGACCTCGTCCAGAACCGCAACGTGTTCGGCGTGATCAACAACTCGTCGTTCGCGTTCCTGAGCTACCGCTACCTGCAGGACGCCGGCGTCCCGATGATCGGTGGCGGATTCGACGGCGTGTACTACGGCGAGAAGGGCAACGAGAACATCCTCTCCGCGCTCGGCAACTCGGCCCCGTTCAACGGCCTCTCGTACACCACGAGCACGAAGGTGATGAAGCAGCTGGGCGCGACCAAGAGCGCCGCCATCGCGTACGGCGCTTCCGCGTCGTCGTCGGCGTCGGCCCAGACGCTGCAGGACTACGCCGCACCTGCTGTCGGCATCAAGCCGGTGTACACGAACACGAGCGTCGACTTCGGGTCGTCCGACGTCGGTCCGATCGTGCTCGGGATCAAGAACTCCGGGGCCGACGCGGCCTACCTGCCCCTGGTTGCATCCACGGACTTCGCGATCCTGCAGGGCTTGCAGCAGAACAACGTCGACATGAAGGCAGTCGTCCTGCCCACCGGCTACGGGCAGACGTTGCTCGACTCGCCGCTCGCCAAGACGCTGACCCCGAGCACGGTGTTCTTCCAGACCTACAAGCCGGTCGAGCTGCAGGACAAGGCAACCAAGCAGTTCCAGGCCGACCGGAAGAAGGCCGGCCTGACCGGCGTCCCCGACTACGGCCAGTACACCGGCTACATCACCTGCGACCTCGCCATCACCGCGCTGGAGCAGATGGGCAAGGACGTCAACCGGGAGGACTTCGCGTCGAAGTTCCGGGCCCTCGGCACCTACGACGCCGCCGGCCTCAACTGCGCGCCCTACAACGTCGGCCTCGACACCTACGGGAAGTTCGCCGAGACCGGCTGCTCCTACTACATGCAGGTGAAGGACGGGAAGTTCGTGGTGATGAACAAGGGCAAGCCGATCATCGGCAAGCTCGTCGGCACCAAGGCCGCGCTGGAGGCGAACCGCACCGGCAACCCGGCCCTGGTGACGACCACCACTGCTGCTCCCGCACCTTCGAGCTGACCGTCGCCCGACCCACGACGGGACCCCGTCTGTGTTGGGCGGTCGCGCAGCATCGACGAACGCGTTAGCGTTTGCACCGAGCACAACTTCGGCCCGCCAGGGCCCGTTCCAGGGGGGAACCACATGGGGGAGCACCGAACGCGCGCCGCGCGCGCCGTGGCCGTCGCGGCCGCCTTGAGCATGGGCGCGGTCGGCCTGGCGGCGACGGGCGCAGCCGCGCAGTCGAGCGGCACGGCGCCCGGCATCACCGACGGCGACGTCACGCTCGGCTACATCTCGTCACAGACGGGTGTGGCCGCCGCGACGCACAAGAACGCACACAAGTCGTGTGAGGCGCGCGTCGACGCCCAGAACGCCGCCGGCGGGGTCAACGGCCGCAAGATCAAGCTCGAGATCATCGACGACAAGTCGTCGGCCGAGAACCTCACCGCGGCCAAGGACCTCGTCCAGAACCGCGACGTGTTCGCGGTGATCGACAATTCGGCGTTCGCCTTCCTGAGCTACCGCTTCCTCAAGGATTCGGGTGTGCCGATGATCGGCGGCGGCTTCGACGGCTCCTACTACTACGACCAGGGCAACGAGAACATCATCTCCGCGCTCGGCAACGGCACGCCGGTGCCGGGTCTGACCTACGACACGACCACCCAGCTGATGAAGAAGATGGGGGCCAAGAAGGTCGCGGCGGTCGGCTACGGCGTGTCACCGTCGTCGAGCGAGTCGGCCAAGGCCACCGAGACCTACGGAGCCGAGGCGGCCGGCCTCAAGGGCGTCTACCTCAACAACAACGTCGACTTCGGCACCACCGACGTCGGCCCGCTGGTCCTCGGGATCAAGAACTCGGGCGCCGACGGCCTGTACCTCCCGCTCGACGCCGACACCAACTTCGCCATCGTGCAGGGCCTGCAGCAGAACGGCGTCAACATGAAGGCGAACATCCTCGCCACCGGCTACAGCCAGGACCTGCTCGACCAGCCGATCGCCAAGACCATCAAGCCCACCGACGTGATGTTCACCGGCTACCGCCCGGTCGAGCTCGGCGGCAAGGCGGTCAAGGAGTTCCAGGCGAACCTGAAGAAGTACGTGGGCCTCACCGGGGTGCCCGACTACGGCACCTACACCGGCTACATCGCGTGCGACATGGCGATCCTCGGGCTCCAGAACGCCGGGAAGAACCCGACCCGACAGGGCTTCGTCGACGCCATCCGCAGGACCAACAACGGCAAGTACGACGGTGCGGGCCTGCTCTGCGCGCCGCTCGACCTCAGCCTCGCCGCCTACGGCAAGGTCGCACCGACCACGTGCACCTGGTTCGTGACCGTCAAGGACGGCAAGTTCACGGTGTTGAACAAGGGCAAGCCCTTCACCGGCAAGCTCGTCGGCAACCCCGCGCTGATCAAGCAGTACGAGCAGAACACCGGCGGCATCGCGACCACGACTGCGCCACCATCGTCGTGATCCCATCGTCGTGATCGGCGTCGCGTTCGCGGCGTGCACACGAGGGGGAGCCGGTCCGCCGGCTCCCCCTCGGCGCGCACGCAACCACTGGTTGCGCGCGCCTGGGGTGTCCGCGGGAATGGCGGTAGCGTGCGCCCTTCTGTACACAGACGGTTCCGGGGGCCGGACCGGTCACGAGGGGGAGACTGCTCCATGAAGCAGCAGGGAAGGCGCGGCATGCGCGCCTTGGCAGTGGTCGCGGCGGTGAGCTCCGCGACCGTGGGACTCCTTGCCGTCGGCGCGTCGGCGCAGGCGGGGAGCGCACCCGGCGTCACCGACAACTCCGTGAAGATCGGGTTCATCTCCGCGGAGACCGGTGTGGCGGCCGCGAACTTCGTCGGTGCGCCCAAGGGCTGCAAGGCCCGCATCGACGCCGAGAACGCCAAGGGCGGGGTCAACGGTCGCAAGATCGACCTGGTCACCATCGACGACAAGTCGTCGGGGGCCAACCTGACCGCGGCCAAGGACCTGGTGCAGAACCAGAACGCCTTCGCGGTGGTGAACGACTCGCCGTTCGGGTTCCTCACCTACCGCTACCTCGTGGACGCCGGTGTCCCGATGATCGGCGGCGGCTTCGACGGCTCCTACTACTACGACCAGGGCAACGAGGACGTCATCTCCAGCCTCGGTGACGGAACGCCGGTCGCCGGCATCACCACCGACACCGCGACGAACGTGATGAAGAAGCTGGGCGTCAAGAAGGTCGCCGCCATCGGCTACGGCGTCTCGCCGTCGTCGAGCGAGACCGCCAGGGCCACCGTGCAGTACGCGGCCAAGGCGTCGGGTCTCAAGCCCGGCTACCTCAACAACTCGGTCGACTTCGGCAGCACCGACGTCGGTCCGATCGTGCTCGGCATCAAGAACTCGGGCTCGGACGGCGTGTACCTGCCGCTCGACTCGAACACGAACTTCGCCGTCATCCAGGGCCTGCAGCAGAACGGCGTGCCCATGAAGGCGACGATCAGCGCCACCGGCTACAGCCAGGACCTGCTCGACCAGCCCATCGCCAAGACGATCTCGCCGCACGACGTGCTGCAGTCGAGCTACAAGCCGGTCGAGCTCAACGACCCGGCGGTCAAGAAGTTCGTGAGCAACCTGAAGAAGTACGCCGGCGTCACCGGTGTGCCGAACTACGGCGTGTACACGGGCTACATCACGTGTGACATGGTCATCACCGGCCTGCAGAACGCGGGCAAGAACCCGACGCGCAAGAGCTTCGTCGACGGTCTCCGCAACGCGAACAACGGCATCTACGACTCGGCCGGACTCACGTGCAAGCCGATCGACCTCAGCTACGCGCACTACGGGAAGATCAGCAGCACCCCGGGATGCATCTACTACGTCACGGTGAAGAACGGGAAGTTCGTGCCCTACAACGGGGGCAAGCCGATCACGGGCAAGACCGTCGGCGACCCCGCGATCATCAAGAAGTACACCGAGAGCGGCGGCACCGGCGTGGCGACCACGACGGCGCCACCGACCACCGGGGTCACCGGCGGCTGACGCGCATCAGCGTCTGAACGCGACGAGGGGGAGCCGGTTCGCCGGCTCCCCCTCTCGCGTGCGGTGATGCCGCAGACCCGCTCCGGGTCAGCTCGCGGGCGGACCCTTCGGGACGTCGCGGAACGGCATGTTCTTGTCGTGGGTGATCTCGCGGGGCATCTTGAGCACCTTCTCGGCGATGTTGTTGCGCGCCATCTCGGTGGTGCCGCCGCCGATGCCCGACGACTGGCGCTCGAGGAAGTTGAAGCCCTGCTCGGCCCAGGGGTCGTCGGGCAACGTCGCCGCCGCGTTGGCGCCGGCGAGCTCCAGCGCGATCGTGCTCTGGCGCTGGAACGCCACCGCCGAGATGAGCCGAGCGATGGCGGCGCTGTTGTCGGGCATCACGCCGGCGCGCATCCCGGCGGTGATGCGGGCCGAGAGCGCACCGCGTGCGAGCCCCAGCATGTGGGCCTCCCCCACCAGCGCCTGCGTGCCCGGCTCTTCGACGCGCTCGGTGGCGCGCGCCAGGTCGACGAACGTGTCGCGCGACTCGACCAGCGCCGCATGGAGCGAGCCGGTGACGAACGGCGAGCCGCCGCCCATCGCGTTCTTCTCGTGGAACATCCACCGCGTGCCGACGGTCCAGCCCTGGTCGACCTCGCCGATCCGGTCCGAGTCGGGCACCCGCACGTCGGTCATGAACTCCTGGCAGAACTCCTTGGAGCCGTTGATCATCTCGATGCGGTGCAGCTCGATTCCCGGCTGGTGGATCGGGATGACGAACACGCTCAGCCCGCGGTGCTTGGGCACGTCCCAGTTGGTCCGTAAGAGGCAGAGGCCGTAGTCGGAGAACCACGCACCCGTGGTCCACACCTTCGAGCCGTTGACCACCCACTCGTCGCCGTCGCGCACCGCGGTGGTGAGCGCGGCGGCGACGTCGGAGCCGCCGCTCGGCTCGGAGAGGAACTGCATCCAGATCGCCTCGCCCTTGAGCATGGGCGGGATGTAGCGCAGCTTCTGCTCCTCCGTCCCGAACTCGAGCAGGACGGCCATGCACGGCACGAACGTGGGCACCTGGATCAGGAACGGGATCTCGTACCCCAGGGACTCCTCGTTGAGCGCGCGCTGGTGGTCAGGGGTGAGCCCCTGGCCGCCGTACTCCTTCGGCACGCAGATGCCGGCGAACCCGCCGTCGAAGAGGAGGCGCTGCAGGTCGCGCTGCCGTTGGATGTCGGCGAGCTCCTCCTCGTCGCTGGCCGCGGCGCGGAGCAGACGACGCATGCCCTCGGAGCGCGGGAAGTTCTCGGCGAGCCACGTCCGGGCCCGCAGGCGGAACTCCTCGACCGGTTCGAGGTCGGTGCTGGTGGTGTCGGTGATCGTCATCTGAGGGCCTTCGACTCGGGTCAGGCGGCTTGCGCGATGCGCAGGGCGCCGATGCGGCGGTGATGATCGGTCGGCGTGCCGTACGTGAGGCGGTCGACCGTGATGCGGCGGAGGAAGAGGTGGAGGTCGTGCTCGTACGTGACCCCGATGCCGCCGTGCAGCTGCACGCAGTCCTGGACGAGCTCGGCGAGGTACTGGCCGGCGTAGGCCTTCGCCGCGCTGACCGCGATCGCGGAGCCGTCGTCGTCTCGGGAGACGTGCCGCGCCGCGCTGTCGGCGAGGCCGTGGCTGGCCTCGAGCCACATCTTCATGTCGGCGAAGCGGTGCTTGATCTCCTGGTACGAAGCCAGCGGCCGTCCGAACGAGTACCGGCTGAAGGCCCAGTCGAGGGTGATGTCGAAGGCCGAATCGGCGGCGCCGACCATCTCCGCCGACTGGATGACGCCCGCGACCCGCAGCTGCGCCTCGACGTCGGCGGCGGCGGCGCCCGCTTCGCCGACCAGCGCGCTCGCCGGCACCTTCACGCCGTCGAAGCGGATGCGGGCGTAGCGGCGGACGAGATCGACGCTGCGCAGCGGCGTCACCGTCAGGCCGTCGGCGTCCGCGGGCACGAGGAACTGGGTGAGGCCGACGTCGGTGTGCGCGGTGACGAGCAGCTGGTCGGCCTGTGCACCCGCCTCCACCGGTGACTTGAGGCCGGTGAGCACGTAGCCGTCGCCGTCGGCCTCGGCCCGGAGGGTCGTGGTGCCGAGCCGGTCGTTCGGGGGCAGCTCGGTGTCGGCCCAGGTGGCGATCTGCTCCCCCGCGATCAGGGCCGGCAACACCTCGGCCTGCTGCTGCTCGCTCCCCGACCGGGCGAGCGCGGTGGCCACCACGTTGCAGGGGAGCAGCGGGCCAGGGGCGACGTGGGCGCCGAACGCGTCGGCCACCAGGGCGAGGTCGGACGCCCCGTTGCCGCTGACGCTGCCGCCGCCGAGCTCCTCGGGCACGAGCATCGAGATCCAGCCCAGCTCGGCGCCCTGGCGCCAGTAGGCGGGCTCGAAGCCGTCGGCGTTGCCCCGCAGCTCACGCACCTTGGGGATCGGGCACTCGCTGCCGAGGAACTTCCGCGTGGTGTCGCGGAAGAATTCCTGGTCGTCGGTCAGCACGATCTCCATCACGTCCTCTTCTGATCGGGGTGCACCGGCCGGGGCCGGAGATCCATCCTGGGTCAGGATTTGGGCCTCGCGCAATTTCAGCGGACGGTTGCCTCCGGGCACCAACCGGCCCCCGAGCGTTAGGTTTCCTGCCCGTGGGGGTGGTGACGCGCGACGAGGAACAGACCGTGGCCCAGCTGCAGCGCTGGCTGGGTGAGGTGGCCGGACTGGACGGTGTCACCGTCGACCGACTCGAGATCCCCGCGAGCACCGGGTTCTCCAACGAGACCATCCTCTTCGACGCGACGTGGACCGACGACGGGGGCACGCCGGGCGTGCACCACCTCGTCGCCCGCATCGCGCCCCAGGCGTACACCGTGTTCCTGGAGGCGAACTTCGAGACCCAGTTCCGGGTGATGGAGGCGCTGGCCGAGCACACCGACGTCCCTGTGCCCCGGATGCTCTGGTTCGAACCCGACCCGTCGTGGTTCGGGAGCCCGTTCTGGATCATGGCGCGAGTCGAGGGGATCGCGCCCGCCGACGCTCCCCACTACTCCATCGAAGGCTGGCTGCGCGACGCGTCGCCCGAGCAGCAGGCGACGGTGTGGTGGAACGGCATCGCGGCGCTGGCCGCGGTGCACGGCCTCGACTGGCGCGCGCTCGGCCTCGACCGGCTCGACGATCCCGCACGGGGCGAACCTGCCCTCGAGCAGCAGCTCACCTACTACGCCGAGTCGTTGGCGTGGGCCGAGCAGGGCACACCCCATCCGGGGGCGCGTGCCGCGCTGGAGTGGTTGCAGGCGAACCCGCCCGCGTCCGACTCCGAGGCCGTCACCATCACGTGGGGCGACGCGCGCCTGGCCAACCAGATGTTCCGCGACGGCGAGGTGGTCGCGGTGCTCGACTGGGAGATGGTGGCGCTCGGCGACCCTCGCATCGACCTCGGCTGGTGGCTCTTCTGCGACGAGGTGCTCACCCGCAGCGCAGGACAGGAGCGCCTGCCCGGGTTCCCGTCGCAGGAGGAGACGGTGGCCCGGTGGGAGGAGCTCACCGGGCGCGACGGCAGCGAGCTGCACTGGTTCCTCGTGTTCGCGGGCCTGCGCTTCACCGTCGTGATGCTGCGCCTCGGCTCGCTGCTCCACGAGATGGGCGTCGTCCCCGAGCCCTTCGGCTACGACAACGACATCTGTCGCGCCCTCGACGAGTTGGTCAGGGAGCGAGCGTGAGCGAGCGACCCATCATCAGGGCGTGATCGCGACGCGCGCCACCGGCTCGGCCGCCACCTGACGCTGCAAGAGCGCGCGCTCGAGCGAGTGCAGGAGCACGTTGCGGATCTCGCGCGGGTCGATGAGCTCGTCGAAGCCGAAGCCCTGCGCCGACCGGTACGACGCCTCGAGCTCCATCTTCTTCAGCAGCTCCGCCTCGTCGAGGTCCGAGCCGCGCGACCGGCTCATCGCCGCCGCACCCATGGCGCCCATGGTGGCGCCCGGGAACGCGAACACCGCCGACTGGTTGTCGAAGCCGATCATGCCCATGACCATCGAGCCGAAGCCGTAGGCCTTGCGCATCGTGACCTCGAACTTGGGTGACGTCGCCATCGTCTGCGCCGCGAACATGCGCGCGCCGGCGCGCAGGATGCCCCGACGCTCCGACGCAGTGCCCGGCAGCACGCCGGGGTTGTCGGCGAGGAACACCAGCGGGAGGTGGAAGGAGTCGGCGACGGTGATGAAGTGGGCGGCCTTGTCGGCACCGTCGACGTCGATGGAACCGGCGAACACCTGCGGCTGGTTGGCCACGACCGCCACCGGGTGACCACCGAGGTGCGCGAGTGCGGTGACGACCGACTTGCCGAAGTCGGGTTGCACCTCGAACCACGACGACCGGTCGACGACGACGTCGATCACGTCGCGCACGTCGTAGACGCGCTTGCCGTCGCGCGGCACGATGTCGAGGATCTCCTCGACCAGGCGCGGCGCGGTGTCGTCGTGCGCGTAGTCGGGCGGGTACGACCACGCCGACGACGGGAAGTAGCTGAGGTAGAGGCGCACCAGCTCGAGGGCGGCGGCGTCGTCGGGCGCGACGTTGTGGATCAACCCGCTCGCGATCGCGGTGCCCGGTCCGCCGAGCTCCTCCTTCGTGACCTTCTCGCCCAACGACTCGGCGACGACCGGCGGCCCGGCGGTGAAGATCGCCGCGTGCGAGCTCATCACCGAGAAGTCGGACATGGGCGCGACCAGCGCGCCGTGGCCGGCCGAGGAACCGAGCACGGCGGTGATCAACGGCACGGAGCCCGAGCAGCGCGACTGCGAGAGGAGATCGGTGGGGGCGCGGCCGTAGGCCTTGCCGTCGGCGCGGAAGCCGGCGCCGTCGAGCATCATCACCAGCGGCACGCGGTCACGCAGCGCGAGCTCGGCGGCGCGGTAGCGCTTCGAGTTGGCGGTGTGGCTGATCGTGCCCGCGAGGACGGTGAAGTCCTCGGCCGCCACGATCACCGGGCGCCCGCTCACCTTCGCCGAGCCGAGCACGATCGCCTCGGCGGGCGCTTCGTCGCCGCCGGTGAGGGTGCCCAGCTCCAGGAACGAGTTTGGGTCGACGAGCGCCTCGATGCGCTCGCGGGCGTCGAGCTTGCCCTGACCGTGGTGCTTGGCTAGGCGCTCCGGGCCGCCCATGGCGCGGCCGGCGGCGCGGCGCTGCTCCAGATCGGTGAGGGATGCTTCCCAGTCGTCGCGGAGCTCAGGCATCCTGGCTCACCTCGTCTCGCGCGCCCGTGAGCTCGGCGATGAGCTCGAGCTCCTCGGGCCGGTCGGCGCCGATGATCGTGCCGGTGACGCCGGGTGGCACGACGCCGCCCGCTTCCCATCGCCGGCGGATGCTCGCGGGCGTGCCGACCAGCGTGCCCTGGAGGAGGGCCTCGTCGGGCATGGCCGCGATCGCCTCCTCACGTCGGCCGGCGAGGAACAGCTCCTGGATGCGCGCCGCGTCGTCGGCGAAGCCGCGCTTGGCCATCGACTCGACGTGGTAGTTGTGCGACGCGCTGCCCATGCCACCCACGTACGTGGCGCGGTAGGGGCGGATGCTGTCGAGCCAGCCCTTCACGTCGTCGGTGATCTTCACCGTGAGCCCGTTGAACACGTCGAAGTCCGCGGCGCCCCGCCCGTCGGTGCCCGAACCCTCGACGCGACGCGCGAAGCCGGCGTCGAGGGCGGCGGCGACGTCGGGATCGTCGGTGCCGAGCGGCGGGAGTCCCATCGGCAGCCAGCCCTCGCACAGCTCGGCGCACAGCGCGGTGTTGCGGGGCCCGACCGAAGCCAGCCAGATCGGGATGTCCGAGGGCGCGTGCAGGATCGACTTCAGCGGCTTGCCCTGGCCGAGCGCACCCGGACCGGTGTACGGCAGCGAGATCTCGGGGCCGTCGTGCGTGACCGGACCCTCGCGGCGGAGGACGTCGCGGAGGATCTCCACGTAGTCGCGCAGGCGGGCGTTGGGCTTGCCCCACGGCTGGCCGTACCAGCCCTCGACGATCTGGGGACCGGAGAGCCCGATGCCGATGATCATGCGCCCGCCGCCGGCGAGGGCGTCGATCGTCATCGCCTGCATGCCGAGCATGGCCGGCGGGCGCCCGGCCAGCTGCACCACCGCAGTGCCGAGCTTGATGCGCTCGGTGCGCGCGGCGATGGCGGCGAGCGGGGTGAGCGCGTCGGCGCCGGAGGCCTCGGCCGTCC
>DASUAS010000201.1:0-2416 GCA_035763625.1 Acidimicrobiia bacterium | reverse complement strand
CGCGACTTCGGCTCGTGGCACTTCCGTTCGGTGCTCGACCGCGTCGCCACGTGCCTCCAGGCCGGGCTCGTGTACCGCGACGAACCGGCGGCCGGTGAGCACCTCCTGCACCGCGACGGTGACGGCGACGATCGCGCCACGCGTGGCCGCGTCGACGCCGTGCTCGCCGGCACCTGAGCTCTCCCGCGCGCTCCACCAGCTGAGGAGCTCGGTGGCTCAGACGACGGCGATCACTTCGAACTCGACCAACATCTCGGGATACGCGAGCGCGTCGACGCCGATCAACGTGGCCGCCGGTTGCCCGACGTCGGAACCCAACACCTCACTCATCGCGCGGCCGAACCCCTCGAGCGCCGCCGGGGTCAGGTCGACCACGAGGTACGTCGCCTTCACCACGTCGTCGAAGGTGGCCCCCGCCGCTCGCAGTGCGTGCACGACGTTCGTGAACGCCTGCTTGCTCTGGGCGTAGTGGTCACCTGGACCGACCAGCTCGTGGTCGGCGGTGTAGGCGCCCTGGCCGGCAATGTAGATCGTCGTTCCGCCGGCCACGCGGACGACCTGTGTGTAACCGGTCGGCTCGATGAGCTCGGCCGGGTTGATCCGTTCGATGGTCACGTCATCCCCCACTCGATGCTCCCGTCATTCGATGACCTCGACGGTGTCGCCCTCGGCGATGTGTCCGGGTTCCACCACGCTGAGCCCCACGCCGAGATCCATCGCGGTGTCGCGTACGAGCGTGCGCATGATCGCCCGCTCACGGGGTAGCTCAGCCTGCGGCAGCGTCGTCATCACACAGCGCGACATCGGCTGCACCACGTCGGCCACCACCGAACCGATCCGCACGCGGCGACCGCACCAGTCGATCTCGGGGTAACCCGCGACGCTCGGCCCCAGGTCGACCAGGATGTTCGGCCGGAAGCGCCGGACGTCGATCGTGCATCCAGGTGTCGCGGCCGCGACCGACGCGAGCGACGCGGTGCTCAACAGGTGCAGCTCGAACGCGTCGAAGTAGGTCCCCCGGGGCGCCACGAACTCGGACAGCTCCGCCAGCAGGTCGGGCGCCATGGTGCTGTAGTCGGGCAGCGGGTCGTCGGGCAGCAACGCAAGCTGCCGCCGGAGCTCGTCTTCGTCGGGCTGCTCGATCCGGCGGTAGTGCTCCAGGTCCTCGGCCGGTCGCCGCGGCCACAACGTGACCCGGCCGCAGAGGCGATCTGACAACAGCGCCGTGATCTCGGGATCGTCGCTGCGCACGGTGCGTCCGTCACCCAGATCGATCTCGACGATGGGTGTCGTCGCCCCGGACGGCTCGGAGACGTAGCGGGCCGCGAGCTGCACGAGCTCCGTGAGCTTCTTCGCGCTGCGGATCTCCCCGACGTCGTCGTCGCGTATCGCCCAGCCGCGGTCACCCGGCATGCCATAGGTCTCGACGACATCGGATCGTTCGACCCGCTCACCGCGCATCGACTTCACGGGATAGCGCCACAGCTCGCGGACTCGGCCTTCCACCGTCACCCCTGTTTCTCTGTTGCTCCCCGCAAAACGTAGGGCACCACGAGGCGGTGTCGACGCGGCGCGCCTCGGGTTGGGCTCGCAGTGCGCTGGCCAGCATCGGCGGTGTGACCATCATCGGCAGCCGCCAGGCGTGGACGACATCAAGATCGGCATCTCGAGCGCGAGCTTCAGCGGCAGCCCACCGCATCGCGTCGAGCGACCGGGCGGAGCCGTCGATGCCGACGACGACCCGTCCACCTCCTACCGGCGCCGGGTCGCGGATGACCGCGACGGGGCGCGCCGCGAGTTGGGCGACGCGTTCGCTCACCGACCCGAGGAGCAGCCCTTCGAAGCCCCCCGTCCCTTCGAGCACCCACGACGAGCAGGTCGGCGCCGTCGCCGGCCTCGAGCAGCGCCCGCACAGGAAGGTCGAGCACCACGCGCTGGGTGACCGCGACGGCATCGTCGTCACCGATCGCCTCGGCGACCCAGGCCGCGAGCGTGGCCTGGGCGGCTTCCTCGCTGTAGTCCGGGTCGAACCGGTCGCGGCGGTCGATGTGGTGCTGGTCGCCATAGCTCCACACCAGCACGATCTCCACGTCCGCCCGGTGCACCCGGGCTTCTTCCAGCGCCCATCGCGTGGCGCAGGTGGCGTGCTCCGAGCCGTCGGTGCCGACGACGATCTTCCTCATCGTGCGTCAGTCCTTCTGGCGATCCATCGCCTTCGCGCCTCCGGCGTGGCTCAGTCGACGTGATCGTGACTGAGACCGTGCCGATGGTGTTCGGGAGTGTGCGCGCTGGACATGACATCGGTCAACGAGACCGAGTCGGCATCCATCAGGAGAGGCAGGACGATGTCGTTCTCCTTGCGCTGGTGACTGTCGAACGTGTGGAACAGCGCCCGAGCGAACGCGCCCGCGGCGAC
>DASUAS010000200.1:0-3114 GCA_035763625.1 Acidimicrobiia bacterium | reverse complement strand
GCCCAGGCCGTAGACGACGGCGGGCACCTTGCCCTCACGGCGGTAGCGGCCGGAGGGGCGCGACCCCAGCTGGGTGCGCGGCTCGGAGGCGAGGGTGATGTCAGGCATGGCGGGAGAAGGGCCTTTCAGCCGTCTCGGACGGCTCGGAACACGAAGGGCGCCAGTTTAGACGTTGTCGCCGCGGAAGATCTCGCTGACGCTGGTGTCCTCGAAGACGGCGTCGAGGGCCTCGGCGATCGTGGGCGCGATCGAGAGCACCTGCAGGGCGTCGAAGCGCTTGTCGTCGGGGATCGGGAGGGTGTCGGTGACGACGACCTGGCGGATGGGGGCGTTCTTCAGCCGGTCGATCGCCGGCCCCGAGAGCACGCCATGGGTCGCCAGCACCCACACCTCGGTGGCGCCCCGCTCGACGAGCAGGTCGGCCGCCGATGTGACCGTCCCAGCGGTGTCGATCATGTCGTCGATGAGCACGCAGACGTTGCCGGCCACGTTGCCGACGACCTCGGTGGCCACGGCCACGTTGTGGGTGCCCTTCGGCCGGCGCTTGTTGATGAAGGCGAGGTCGGACTCGACGTTGGCGTCACGCAGGCAGTTGGCGAATCGCTGGGCCAGCTTGGCGCCGCCGGCGTCGGGTGACACCACCACGACATCGCCGGTGACGTGCCGGGCGAGGTGGTCGGCGAGCAGCGGGACCGCGGTGAGGTGATCGACCGGGCCGTCGAAGAAGCCCTGGATCTGGCCGGTGTGGAGGTCGACGCTGACGAGCCGGTCGGCGCCGGCGACGGTGAGCAGGTCGGCGAGGAGGCGGGCCGAGATCGGCTCGCGGCCCTCGGCCTTGCGGTCCTGGCGGGCGTAGCCGTAGAAGGGGCACACCGCGGTGATGCGGCGGGCCGACGCGCGCTTCGCCGCGTCGATCATGAGCAGCTGCTGCATGATCCGGTCGTTGATCGGCTCGCAGTGACTCTGCACGACGAACACGTCGGCGCCGCGGATGCTCTCGCCGTACCTCGCGTAGAGCTCGCCGCTGGCGAACGTCGAGAGCTTCACTTCACCGAGCGGGACCTTGAGGCACTGCGCGATCTCGCTCGAGAGCTCCTCGTTGCCCTGCCCCGCGAAGAGCATGAGCTTCTTCTTGGAGAAGAGTTCCATCAGCTGTCGCCCTCCACCGCGCCGTCGCCACCATCATCCTTGCTCACGGCATCCTCGCGCGTGGCGTCGGACGTGGCCTCGCGCGCCGCGACCCAGCCCTCCTGGACCTTCGCCGGGACACCCTTGGCGAGCGCACCCGGCGGGACGTCGCGGGTCACGACCGCGCCCGCGCCGGTGTACGCGCCGTCGCCCACCTCGACCGGCGCCACCAGCACCGTGTTGGAGCCGGTGCGAGCGTCGGCACCCACGACGGTGCGGTGCTTGTGCGTGCCGTCGTAGTTGGCGGTGATGTTGCCGGCGCCGATGTTGGCCCGGGGCCCGATCTCGGCGTCGCCCACGTAGGAGAGGTGCGGCACCTTGGCGCCCTCGCCGATCTCGGAGTTCTTCACCTCGACGAAGGTGCCGACGTGCGCGCCCGCATGCAGGCGCGTGCCCGGGCGCAGCGACACGTAGGGGCCGACGGTGGCGCGGTCGCCGATCTCGGCGTCGCGCGCGACCGTCTGGCGCACGATCGCCTCGTCACCCACGACGGTGTCGACCAGCTGGGTGTCGGGTCCGATCACCGAGCCGGTCCCGACGACCGTGCGACCGGAGAGGATCGTCCCCGGCAGCAGCTGCACGTCGGGGGCCAGGATCACGCTGCTGTCGACGTAGGTGCAGGCAGGGTCGGTCATCCCGACGCCGGCGCGCATCCACGCGGTGTTGATGCGCTGGCGCAGCTCGGCCTCGGCCTCGGCCAGCTGGGCGCGGTCGTTCACGCCGAACGCGTCGGTGGCGTCGTCGGCCTCGACGCCGAGCACCAGGTGGCCGGCCTGGCGCAGCACCGCGACCACGTCCGTGAGGTAGTACTCACCCTGCGCGTTCTCGGGGCTCAGGCGGCGCAGCGCGGGCGCGAGGAGGCCGCGGCGGAAGCAGTAGATCGACGGGTTCACCTCGTCGATCTCGAGCTCGTCGGGTGTGCTGTCGGACTGCTCGACGATCCGGTCGACCCGGCCCTGGTCGTCGCGCACGACGCGCCCGTAGCCGGTCGGGTCGGCGATCCGGGCGGTGAGCAGCGACGCGGCAGCGTCGGCATGGCGGTGCTCGGTGGCCAGGTGGGCCAGCGTCTCCGCCCGCAGCAGCGGGACGTCGCCGGCCACGATGATCAGGTCGTCCTCGAGATCCGGATCGTCTGCGAAGGCGGTGAGCGCCACGCTGGCGGCGTCGCCGGTGCCCCGTTGCGACGGCTGCTCCACGAACTCGACCGGCACGTCACCGACCAGCTGCTCCTGGAGCGTCTTGGTGACGTGCTCCGCCGCGTGGCCGACCACCACCACGATCTTCTGCAGCGGGAGCCGCTCGAGCGCGTCGAGCACGTGCAGCAGCATCGGCCGTCCGCACAGGGGGTGGAGCACCTTCGGGGTGGCCGACCGCATGCGCGTGCCCTCGCCCGCCGCCAGCACCACCGCGCTCACCGGTCGGATCTCGGTCACCCGCTCTCGGTCCACTGGTCTCCCTGTCCGGGGGTGCTCGGGGGCGAGGTTTCGAACCTCGACTTGGGACTCCAAAGGACCCCGTGCTGCCGTTACACCACCCCCGAATTGGTCGCTATGACGGTACCTGATGTGCGGGTCGGGCCCGGGCCCGACTAGCTTGCACCCCGCCATGGGCTCACTGATCAAGAAGCGCCGCAAGCGCATGCGGAAGAAGAAGCACAAGAAGCTTCTCAAGAAGACGCGCTGGCAGCGCCGTCAGCAGGGCCGCTAGTTCTCTTTCCCATTTGGCGTGACTGGTGTGCCGTCGCGGCACACGAGCAACGCCGAAACGGACAGGACGCGTCTAGCTGGAGAGGCGGACGCCGCGGGTGACGCTCGTCGTGCCGACGACGGGCACGTGGAGGCGACGGCTCACCGCGTCGACCAGCGTCGGGAGCCGGCGCGCGTCGGCCACGGGCACGACGGAGGCCGAGCCGCTGCCCGCGAGCAG
>DASUAS010000199.1:0-4541 GCA_035763625.1 Acidimicrobiia bacterium | reverse complement strand
CCGCCGCCCGCGCCCGCGGGATCCACGCCGTGAACGGCCTGGGAATGCTCGTGCACCAGGCCGCGCTCGCGTTCGAATCGTGGACCGGGCTCGACGCCCCGATCGTGGCGATGCGTGAGGCGGCCATGCGATGACCGCGGTCCTCGTCGCCGGGTGTTCGATCCTCGGGCTGGTCGTCGGGTGGTTCCTCGATCCCGTGATCACGCGCGTCCCGCGCAAGCAGCCGGTGTTCGGTCCGCCCGCGGCCGACGAACCACCGATCTCGTCGACGCGCCGCATCCTCGTGACCGTCCTCACCGGCGCGCTGTTCGGCGCCACCGCGGCGCGGTTCGACGACACCTGGCTCCTCCCCGCGTACCTCGTGCTCACCGGTGCGCTGGTCGCGTTGGCGGTGATCGACTTCGAGACCTACCTCCTCCCCAACCGGATCGTCTACCCGCTCACCGTCGTGACGCTGGCGCTGCTCGCGGTCGGCACCGCCGCCGACGGCAACCTCGACGACTTCGTCCGCGGCCTGCTCGCGGGGGTGGTCGCCTTCGCGGTGTTCTTCGTGCTGCACCTGATCTCGCCCCGGAGCATGGGCTTCGGTGACGTGAAGCTGTCGTTCACCCTCGGTCTCGCGCTCGGTGTCCTCGGTTGGGACTACATGATCCTCGGGCTGTTCCTCGGCTTCCTCTACGGCGCCGTCATCGGCATCGTGCTCATCGCGACCAAGGTGCGGGGGAAGAGCCAGGCGGTGCCCTTCGGTCCGTTCCTCGCCGCCGGGACCATCACCGCGCTGCTGGTCGGTTCGGCGATCCTCGACTGGTATACGGGAAGCTGACGCGCGAGGCCCCCGGTATCCTGGACCGTCCCCCTTCCCGGCCCGACTGCTGAGCCCGACTGCTGAGGTTGTCCGCGTGCTGCGTTACCTGACCGCCGGCGAGTCGCACGGCCCCGCTCTCACCGTGGTGGTCGAGGGCCTGCCCGCGGGCCTGGCCGTCACCGTCGACCAGCTCGGCGACGAGCTCGCCCGCCGCCGCCTCGGGTTCGGCCGCGGTCCCCGCATGCGCTTCGAGCGCGACGACGTCGAGCTCCTCGGCGGTGTCCGTCACGGCGTGACGCTCGGGTCCCCGGTGTCGATCGTGATCCACAACACCGAGTGGCCGAAGTGGCAGGAGGAGATGTCGCCCGCCCCCGGCGCCACCGAGAAGCCGCTCCACCAGCCCCGTCCCGGCCACGCCGACCTGGTGGGCATGCAGAAGTACGGCTTCGACGACGCCCGCAACGTGCTCGAGCGGGCCAGCGCCCGCGAGACCGCAGCCCGCGTCGCGGCGGGCACCCTGGCCAAGCTGCTGCTCGCCGAGATCGGCACCGAGCTCCTGAGCCACGTCATCCAGATGGGCCCGGCCCGGGCCACGGGCGCCCGGCCCACACCCGCCGACCTCCCCGCGGTCGACGACTCCCCGGTGCGCTGCTTCGACCCGGACGCGGAAGCGGCGATGATCGCGGAGGTCGAGGCGGCGGCGAAGGTCGGCGATTCGCTCGGTGGTGTCGTCGAGGTGCTCGGCTACGGCGTCCCGCCCGGGCTCGGATCGCACGTCCACTGGGACCGCAAGATCGACGGGCTCCTCGCCCAGGCGCTCATGAGCATCCAGGCCATGAAGGGCGTGGAGATCGGCGACGGCTTCGAGGTCGCCGGCCGGCGCGGCAGCGACGCCCACGACGAGATCCTCTGGGACGACGACGCGCAGGAGTACACGCGCGGCTCGACCCTCGCGGGCGGCACCGAAGGTGGCATGACCACCGGCGGACTGCTCGTCGCGCGGGTGGCGATGAAGCCGCTGGCCACGCTCAACCGGCCGGTGCTGAAGACCGTCGACACCACCACCAAGGCGGAGACGGTCTCGTTCAAGGAGCGCACCGACGTCACCGCGGTGCCGGCGGCGGGGGTGGTCGCGGAGACGATGACCGCGCTCGTGCTCGCCAACGAGGTCACGCGCAAGTTCGGCGGCGACTCCGTCGACGAGCTCGTGCGCAACCACGCCGCGTACGTCGCGTCGTTGCGGTGAGCGAGCACTCCCGGCCCGACGACTCCTCTCGGGGGCGGCATCTCGTGCTCGTCGGCCTGATGGGCGCGGGCAAGACCACCGTCGGGCAGCGCTGCGCCGAGCTCCTCGGCCGCGCCTTCCTCGACACCGACGAGCTCATCGAGGCCAACACGCGCATGGGGGTCGCCGACATCTTCGCCGAGCACGGCGAGCAGCAAGTCCGCGTGCTCGAGCGCGACGCGGTGCACGACGCGTGTACCTCGCCGACCCCGCTCGTCATCGCCTGCGGTGGTGGCGCGGTGGTCGACCCCGAGAACCGCGAGCAGCTGCGCGCCCACGGCGTCGTGGTGTGGCTGCGGGCCTCGCCGGAGGCGCTCGGGTCGCGGGTGGGCGAGGCCGCCGGCGACGCACGCCCGCTGCTCGCCGGTGGTGCGTCGCCGACCGCGACCCTGGCCCGGTTGAGCGCGCAGCGCAGACCGTCGTACGACGCGGCCGCGCACGTGCAGGTCGACACCGAGGGCCGGACCGTCGACGAGGTCGCCGACGCCGTCGTGGAGGAGTTCCGCGCGTGGAACGGGTGACGGTCGCGCTGCCCCACGCGCCCTACGACGTGCTCATCGGTGCCGGCGCGCTGGCCGACGCGGGCGCGCTGCTCGCCGGCCGCCGGCGGGTGGCGGTGGTCAGCCAGGCCGGCGTCGCCGACTTCCACGCGCCTGCGTTGCTCGCGGCGCTGCAGAAGTCGGGGATCACGACCGATCTGTTCCTCATCGGCGACGGCGAGGACGCCAAGTCGCTCGCCACCGTCGAGGACCTGTGCTCGCGCCTCGCCGCGTGGGGTCTGCTGCGCGACGACGCGGTGATCGCGCTCGGCGGGGGAGTGGTCGGCGACACCGCCGGGTTCGCGGCGGCGGTGTACCACCGCGGCGTGGCCGTCGTGCAGGCGCCCACGACGCTCCTCGCCCAGGTCGACGCGGCCATCGGCGGCAAGACCGCGGTCAACCTGCCCGAGGGCAAGAACCTCGTCGGCGCGTTCCACCAACCACTCGCGGTCTACGCCGACGTCGCCACGCTCACCACGCTCCCGCCGCGTGAGTACCGCGCCGGGCTGGGCGAGGTGGCGAAGTACGCGCTCATGCCCGACGGCGCGCGCGTGTCGGCGCTCGTCGAGCAGCACGCGAGCGCGGTCGTCGCGCGCGACGTCGACGTGCTCAGCGACCTGGTCGCGGCCTGCGCGGCGATGAAGGCGCACGTCGTGTCGATCGATCCGCAGGAGCGCACCGGGATCCGGGCGACGCTCAACCTCGGGCACACGCTCGCGCACGCGCTCGAGTCGGTCGGCGGCTACGAGCTGCTCCACGGCGAGGCGGTCGCGGTGGGGCTGGTGTTCGCGGGCGCGCTCGCGGGCGCGATGGAGCGCATCGATGCCGACGCGGTCGACCGCTACCGCAACGTGGTGAGCGCGCTCGACCTGCCCACGGCGGTGCCGGCCAGTGGTGGAGGAGGCGCCGATCGGGAGGAGCTGGTCGCGTCGATGCGCCGCGACAAGAAGTCGGTGGGCGGGCTCACGTTCGTGCTCCCCGGTCCGCTCGGCCTCGAAGCGGTGCACGACCCCGACGCGCGCGCGCTCGACGTCGCGTTCGCCGCGGTCGGTGTGGGAGGCTGATCGCGTGAGCGGCTGCATCCTCCTGTTGTCGGGTCCCAACCTCGACCTGCTGGGCGAGCGCGAGCCCGAGATCTACGGCACCACCACGCTCGCCGATCTCGTCGACGTCGCCACCACGACCGCCACCGAGCACGGCTACGACCTGGAGCACCGCCAGTCGAACCACGAGGGCGACCTCGTCGACGCCATCCACGGTGCCCGCAATCGCTGCGACGCGATCGTGCTGAACGCGGGCGCGTTCACGCACTACTCGTTCGCGCTCGCCGACGCGCTGGCCACGTTCACCGGCGTGAAGGTGGAGCTGCACATCTCCAATCCGGAGGCACGCGAGCACTGGCGTCACGACTCCGTCATCTCGCGGTACGTGACCGCGACCATGGCCGGGTTCGGCGCCGCCGGGTACCGCCTCGCGATCGACGGTGCGATCGCGCTGCTCGACGCGAGATCGGAGACCCGATGACCCTGCTCGACGTCGAGGCCCTCCCCGCGATGGACGTCGCCGGTCGTGCCGAACGTCTCCGTCCCGCGTTCGCCGGCGCCGGCGTCGACGCGCTGCTCGTCACCCACCTGCCGAACGTGCGCTACCTCACCGGCTTCACCGGCAGCGCGGCGATGCTGCTCGTCACCGACGACGCCCTCGTGTTCACGTCCGACGGTCGCTACCGCACGCAGGCGGGGGAGCAGCTCGCCGCGGCCGGTGTCGATGCCCGGATCGAGATCGGCGCGACCGTCGCGCAGCAGCGCGTCGCACTCGCGGGCGTGCTCGCGCCCGGTGCGCGCGTCGGGCTCGAGTCCCACTCGGTCACCTGGGCGCAGCAGCTCGATCTCGCCCGCGTGTTCGACGGTCA
>DASUAS010000198.1:0-5854 GCA_035763625.1 Acidimicrobiia bacterium | reverse complement strand
GTCGTCGAGCTGCCAGGCGCGCAGCGACTCCTCCACGAACCGGCGTGCGGTTCGCGCCGCGCCGGGCTCGCTCGGCAGCGTGATCGAGCGCGTCGGAGGCTCGTCGCCGTCGGGCGCGGTGCTGGCGCCGGTCCAGTGGAGGCCCAGCACCGCCACGTCGTCGTCGCCGTCCACCACCAGCACGTCGACCAGATGGCGCACCAACTCGTTGATCGGGAGGTCGGCGAGGGCGGCGACGCGCAGCCGCTCCAACCCGACGTCGAGGTGCTCCCGTCGTCGTTCGATCAAGCCGTCGGTGTATGCGACCAGCGTGGTCCCGTCGGGGAGGACCTGGGTGACCGAGTGGTACGCCCATCCGGCGTCGACGCCCACCGGAGGACCGAGGGGCGCGTCGAGGAAGTGGGCGCCGTCGCGGTCGATGACCAGGAGGTCGGGATGGCCCGCGCGCGCGACCGTGAGGGTGCCGGCTGTCGCGTCGAGCAGGCCGCAGATCACCGTCGCGAACATGTCGTCGGACGTCATGTCCATCATGGTTCCGAGCTTCTCGAGGATGGTCACGGGGTCCGGCTGCTCGAGCGCATAGGCGCGGATCGAGTAGCGCAACGACGCCATGAGCACCGCGGCCACGAGTCCGCGCCCGCAGACGTCGCCCACCGAGAAGACGACTCGGTCGTCGGCGATCGGGAGCACGTCGTACCAGTCGCCGCCGACCTCGGTGCCGGCAACCCCCGCCTCGTAGCGCGCCGCCGACTCGAGTCCGGCGAAGTAGGGGAGCGAACGGGGCATGAGGCTGCGTTGCAGCTGCTCGGCGATGTCGCGCTGCGACGCGTACAGCAGCGCGTTCTCCTCCGCCACCTCCTCGAGCCGGTCCGACAGCTGCTCGGCCCGTTCGCGCCGCCGGATCAGGTGCTCGGCCACGAACGCGGCGATCAGCGTCAGCACCAGTCCCAGTGCGCCGAGCACCCAGGGCAGTATCGCGAGGAGCGCGCCGCCCAGCTCACCGTGCGGGCTCACGACGAGGAGGATCTCGGAGTCGCCGAAGGGCACGGTGTCGGACGCCGTGCGGCCGCGTAGCTCGTGGCCGGAGTTCGACGCGAGCAGGTGCGACGCCGCGGGCGTCCGACCGAGGTAGAGCGCGTAGTCGAGGTCGGAGAACGCGGAGTCGGACGCGATCCGCGCCCGCCGGTTCCGGGGCAGCGCGGCCTCGACGTACGCAACCGATCGCGCCTCCGGGATCGCGTAGGCGTACCCGAGGCGACGTTCTGGGTTCCCGAGGAAGTCGCGGATCGAGATCGTGCCTCGAGCGGCCGCGGCCGCGGTGAGGAACGCGCGCCGCGCGGCGGTGGGTACCGAGCTCAGATCGGGCGTGGCGCCGACCACGGTCGAGGGTGCCGGATCGGCCGCGTCGAGCGGCCAGATCGATGCCGACACGAAGGGGCCGTCGTCAGCGACGAGCGGTTGCACGAACTGGCGGAACCGCGAGCCGTCGCTGCCGGTCTCGGCCGCGATGCTCGCGGCGACGATCTGCCGCTGCAGTCCGCTGATGCTCGACGCGGCCACCGTGGCGGCTTCGTGCCCGCGCTGATCGAGGAGCCGATCTTCGTTGTTGTCGTGCACGCTCCACGCGCCGGCGACGAAACCTGCGGTGACCAGCAATCCGATCATGACGACGACCACCGTGACCCCGTGCAAGCGGCGGATGGGGTTCACCCGTGCGAGCGCTTCCGCGCGGGCGCGCCGTTGCGTACGTGGAACGTGCGTGGTGGTTCGTTCCCTACGGGGCACGGACACCCACGGGATCGGTCACGACGCGCGGTCGGCGATGATCTGGTCGCGCAGGCGCCGGCGGCGGATCTGACCGGTCGCGTCGGTGCGCGGGAGCACGTCGACCTGCACGACCACACGAGGCTGCTTGGCGCGGATCAGCGTGGAGCCGACGTGCTCGCGCAGCTCGTCGACGCTGGGCAGCGTCGCGCCGGTGCGTACGACGATCGCCGCGCAGACCAGCTCTCCCCATCGGTCGTCGGGCAGTCCCACCACCGCGACCTCGTGCACCGCGGGGTGCGATCGGACTGCGGTCTCCACCTCGATCGGCGCCACCCATTCGCCGCCGGAGCGGATCGACTCCGACCGGCGACCAGTGATGGTGAAGTAGCCGTCGGCATCGCGCGTGGCGAGGTCGCCGGTGTGGAACCAGCCGTCGTCGTCGATCGCCTCGGCGGTGGCGTCGGGACGGTCGAGGTAGCCCGAGAACATCGTGGGGCCCCGCAACCAGAGCTCGCCGTCGGGTGAGAGCTGGGCGGTGACCATCGGTGGCGGCTGACCGACGCTGCCCGGGTGGGTGTGCAGGTCGGGGTCGAGCAGGGTCGTGCCGCGGCCGATCTCGGTGGAGCCGTAGGCGATCGACGTCCACGATCCGGGGAAGCGCGCCTTGATCGCGTCGATCAGGTCGAGCGTCACCAGCGAGGTGCCGGTGAGCGCTTCGACGAGCCCCGACGTGTCGTGGCCGGTGTCCTCGTCGATGATGCGTTGCCACACTGCGGGAATGCAGTAGAGCGTGCTCGCCGCGTGGCGTTCGACCACGCCGAGCAGCTCGTGGGGTTCCGCGCGCGTCGTGAGATGGATCGGACGATCGCACGACCAACACGTCTCGATCGACGACCATCCCGACATGTGGAACAGGCCGAACATCACGACGTAGCCACGCCGCCCGGTGGCTCCGCTCTCGACGTCGTGCTCGATGGCGCGCAACCACGCGGCGCGGTGCGACACCATCGCACCCTTCGACACGCCGGTCGATCCGCTGGTGAGGAAGATGTTGCTGATGTCCTCGGACGTCCCGACGCGCGGCGGTGCGCTGGTCGATGCCGACGCGTGCCAGCCCGGAGTGGTCACCACCAGCGGCACTCCGAGTGGTCCGGCCAGGGCGCGGGCGACGTCTTCGACGTCGGGGTGCACGACCACGAGGCGCGGCTGCAACGTCTGGAGCGCGTCGAGCGCTTCGGCTTCGCCGAAGTTCGGGTTGATCGGCGCCAGCGTGGCTCCGGCCTTGCTGATGCCGTAGCCGAGCTCGAGCGCGTCGAGCACCGTCGGTCCCCACCACACCACCCGGTCGCGAGGCGCGACGCCTTCGGCCATCAACCGGTGCGCAGCCCGGTTGGCGCCCGCGTCGAGCTGCCCGAAGGTCCGCGCGTCGTCGCCGAGCGTCGCCCCGACGCGGTGCGGGCTCACCACCGCGAGCCGGGCGAGGAGATCGTGGATGCGGACGTCCATGGCCCGAGGAGTCTCCGCGTGCGCGCCCCTTCGGTCAAGCCGACTCCACGGAGGGCGCGACTATCGTCGCGCCGCGTGGCGGACGAGGCTTCCCTGCTGGCCGACGTCGACCACCACCTCACCACCGTGGTCGCGACCTTCGGCGAACCGGTCGAGGGCGCGCTCGGCCCGATCGCGGCGGCGGGTTCGCGCCATCGTGCCCGGCTCGTGCTCGAGCTCGCCCGGGGCGGCGACCACGGGCTCGCGGTGCGCGGCGCGGCCGCGGTCGAGCTGCTGCACCTCGGCACGTTGGTGCACGACGACATCGTCGACGGCTCACCGCAGCGGAGGCACGCACCCACGTTGCACACCGCGCTGGGTGTGCCGGTGGCGCTCTGGACCGCCGACGCGCTCTATGCCGAGGCCCTCCACCTCGCCGACGCGGTGACGCCGGCGAGCGGCCTCGCGCTCGGCCACGCGCTCCGCCGGATCGCCGACAGCCAGATCCTGGAGGCACTCGGGGCGACCACCGCGCGCTACTGGGACGTGGTCGATGGCAAGACGGTCTCGTTGTTCGAAGCGTCGTTCGCGCTGGCCGACGAGGCTGCCGGTGGCGCGCTGCCGGCTGCGATGCGCGACGCGGTGCGGCGCTACGGGCGTCTCTTCCAGTACGTCGACGACCTGCAGGACATCGGAGGCGTCGCCGACGCGCTGGGCAAGCCGACGGGGCTCGACGCCGACAACCAGCTGCACACCCTCCCTGCCGCCGACCTCGTGGTGTCGACCGACGCGGTGCGCGAGCGCCTGCGCGAGCTGTCGGAACCGATCGTGCGCCTGGCGAGCGGCACCGACTGGGCCGACCACTTCACGCGCATGACCGAGCACCTCCTCCGTGCCGCGGCGCGCGCGCTCGACCACGCCGCGGTGTGACGGACATGAGCACGGGCAGCGGCGCGCGGCTCCCCACCCACGTGGCCGTGATCATGGACGGCAACGGGCGCTGGGCCGAGCGGCAAGGCCTGGCCCGCACCGACGGCCACAGCCGCGGTGAGGAGCGACTGGCCGAGATCGTGCGCGCGTCCGACGCCCGCGGCATCCCATGGCTCACCGCGTACGGGTTCTCCACCGAGAATTGGCGGCGGCCGCGGCTCGAGGTCGACTTCATCCTCGGGCTGCACAAGAAGATCTTCGGACGGCGTCAGGAGATGCACGAGAACAACGTCAAGATCCGCTGGATCGGTCGTGACCCGCGGGCGGGCTCGCGCATCCCCGCCGTCGTGCGGCGCGAGATCGAGAAGTCGACCCGTCTGACCGAGCACAACACCGGGCTGAACTTCACGGTGGCGTTCGACTACGGAGGTCGCCAGGAGCTGGTCGAAGCGGCGCGCGCGATCGCGAACGAGCAGCCCGAGCGGATCGACACCGCAACCGTGCACCGTCACCTCTACGCGCCGGAGCTGCCGCCGGTCGACCTCATGGTCCGCACGTCGGGTGAAGGGCGCATCTCCAACTTCCTGCTGTGGGAGGGTGTCGGCGCGCACCTCTACGTGACGCCCACGCTGTGGCCCGACTTCGGTGCGGCGGAGCTCGACGCCGCGCTCGAATGGTGGAGGGCCCGCACGGTGTCGTCGGAGCCGGTGGCGTACAACGCGAACCCGGTGCCAGTCGCCCGCAGTTAGCGTGCAGCGATGCGCGTGCTGCGGGTGCGGGGTTTCGCGCTGCTGCTCGTCGGCCAGGCGATCAGCGAGTCGGGCAACTGGATCGCCACCATCGCGATCTGGGGCTTCGCGTCGTTCCGGTTCGATGTCGGCGCCGGTGATCTCGCGCTCCTGTTCGTCGTCCTCTCGGTCCCCGGTGCCCTGCTCGGCCCACTGCTCGGCGTGCCCATCGACCGGCTCGGTCCGCGGCGAACGCTGCTGCTCGCCAACCTCCTCGGCGTCGTCGACGCGCTGCTGCTGACGCAGGCGAACAGCTACACGGCGATCATCGTGCTCGCGTTGCCGCTCGGGTTGATCGAGGCCCTGGCGACCGCGTCGCTCGATGCCATCCCGCCCCGCCTCGTCCCTGACCAGGAGCTGGTGAGGGCCAACGCGCTCCTCGGCGGCGCGCAGGACGTCGCCATCGTCATCGGACCGCTCGTCGCGGCGGCGGTGAACGCGCACTGGGGGCTCGAGGGCGCCTTCCTCGCCGACGCGGCCACGTTCCTCGTCGGTGCACTGGTCGCGCTCCGGATCCGGGTCGAACCGGTGCCGCGACCGGACGACGACGAGCACGTCACGTCGACCTGGCGTGAGCTGCGCGACGGCGGGTCGCTGGCGCGACGGACCCGCGGCCTGCGCTGGACGTTGGGCGTCGCCGGTTGCGTGTACCTGCTCTGGGCCGTGTTCGGCGTGCTCGAGCCGTTGTACGTGCGCGACGTGCTCGGCGGGACCGACGCGATGTTCGCGCTGCTGCAGACCGTCTTCGGTGTGGGCCTCGTGCTCACCGGGTTGGTGCTGGCGGTCGTCGGGGATCGCGTGGCGCGGCCGAGATACGTCGCACTGGCGATGATCGTGTCGGGCATGACCGCCGCGCTCTACCTCGGCACCGAGTCGGAGGCCGT
>DASUAS010000197.1:0-3592 GCA_035763625.1 Acidimicrobiia bacterium | reverse complement strand
TCTCTGCGAGTGGTCCTGGGTTCGATCAGCCGTGGGGGTGCGGCTGCTGTCAACGATGAAACGACGGCGACGTCAGGGATTCATGAAGTCGACGGCAGCCACCGGCCAAGGCCCGCGGCCCTGCGACCCGAGCGGTAGCGTCCGCAGCGATGAACAGCACGGCCGCCTCGTCGACCCCGCCCGCCGACCGGGCCGTCACCGTCGAGCTCGACGGGCACGTCGCCACCGTCGAGATCCACCGCCCACCCCACAACTGGTTCGACATCGCGGTCATGACCGAGCTCGCCGACGCGGTGCTCGGACTCGACGACGAGCCCGAGTGCCGGGCGGTCGTGCTGTGCTCCGAGGGCAAGAACTTCTGCGCCGGTGCCGATCTGAAGGGCAGCGACCTGCTCGACGCGACGACGACGTTGTACGAGCAGGCGGCGCGGCTGTTCTCGAACCGCAAGCCCGTCGTCGCTGCGGTGCAGGGTGCGGCGGTGGGCGGCGGCCTGGGGCTGGCGTTGGCGACCGACTTCCGCGTTGCGTCGCCCGAGACCCGCTTCACCTGCAACTTCGCCAAGCTCGGGTTCCACCAGGGGTTCGGCGTCTCGGTCACGCTGCCCGCGGTGGTCGGACAGCAGCGCGCGCTCGAGCTCATGTACACGGCGGTCGACGTGCGCGGCGAAGAGGCGCTACGCATCGGGCTCGCCGATCGGCTGGTCGCGGCGGACGAGCTGCGCGGCGCCGCGCACGCGTTCGCAGCGGAGATCGCAGCGTCGGCACCGCTCGCACTGCTCGCCATCCGCGAGACCATGCGCGGCGAGCTCGCCGAGCAGGTTCGCGTCGCGACCGCGCGGGAGAACCAGGAGCAGCAGCGCCTGCGCACCACCGCCGACTTCCAGGAGGGCGTCGCCGCGGTTGCCGAGCGCCGTCCCCCCAACTTCACTGGGCGCTAGCGGTGAGCGGCGCGCCGACAGGGATCGACCTCGAGTCCTTCTCGAGCTGGGCGGTCCGCGCGCTGCCCGGCACCACGCCGCCGTTCACCGCCGAGGTCATCGAGGGCGGCCAGTCGAACATCACCGCGCACGTGCGCGACGCGGCCGGCCGCGAGCTGGTCGTCCGACGCCCTCCGCTGCACGGCGTGCTTCCCACCGCCCACGACATGGGCCGCGAGCACCGAATCATCGCGGCGCTCGGCCCGACGCGCGTGCCCGTCCCGGAGGCGATCGCGTACTGCGACGACGCCGACGTCATTGGCGCGCCGTTCTACGTGATGTCGTACGTCGAGGGCATCGTGCTGAACGACGACGCCACCGCGCTCGCCGAGCTCGACGAGTCGGCGAGGCAGCACAGCGGCGAGTCGTTGGTCGACGCGCTGGTCGAGCTCCACGCCGTCGACATCGACGCGGTGGGTCTCGGTGACCTCGCGCGCCGCGACGAGCTGGTGGCGCGCCAGCTGAAGCGGTGGCACGCGCAGGTCACCGCGTCGAAGACGCGCGAGATCCCGGCCGTCGATCGCGTGCACGAGCTGCTCGCGTCGCGCATCCCACCACAGACGGAGAGCACGGTCGTGCACGGCGACTTCCGGCTCGGCAACTGCATCGTCGACCACGAGGGCGACATACGAGCGGTGCTCGACTGGGAGATCTGCACGCTCGGCGATCCGCGCGCCGACGTGGGCTACGTGCTCGCGACGTGGGCCGAGCCCGGCGATCCGCTGCGTGCCGACGACCACAACCCGACCCTCGCGCCCGGGTTCACGACGCGCGACGCGCTGCTCGAGCGCTACGCCGAGTGGTCGGGCCGCGACGTGGATGCCATCCCGTACTTCGTGGCGTTCTCGTTCTGGCGCCTCGCATGCATCCTCGAGGGCGTGCTGTCGCGCCACCTCTCCGGCGCGCGCGGCGAAGGTGACGTCGACTTCGACTACTTCCGGCGCCGAGTGGACAGTTGCGCACAGCTCGCGGAGGAATACGCTCAGGGTCTCTGATCGACGACCGAAGGGAGCGGGTCGTGTCGACGCGCGCACCGGCCATCACCGTCGCCGGCTACAGCCACGTGGCAGTCATGGTCGACGACCTCGACGCCGCCCTCGGCTTCTACTGCGACACTCTGGGGTTCTCCGCCCTGCCGCGGCCCGACTTCGGGCCGGGCACGGAGGGCGCGTGGCTCCAGCTCGGCACCGCGCAGGTGCACCTCGGCACCGTGGTGGAGATGGGGCCGAGCCGCGGGTTCCCGCACCTGGCGCTCCACATCCCTGCCGACGCGTGGGACGACACCATGGCCGGCATCGAGGCGCGCGGCATCGAGTTCCTCCTCCCCCCGAGCGAGCGCCTCGACTTCGGCAAGCCGGTACGCGCCGCGTTCATCCGCGATCCGGCGGGCAACGTCATCGAGCTCACCGACGTCGATCCCACCTGAGCGACGACCTTGCCCGTCGCCGCGAGGCTGTCGGAACGACAGCTCCTCACGCTGTTCCTGGTCCCGGTCACCATCCTCGCGGTCGCGGGTGTCGTCGCCAACGCGCTGCTCCCGACGCTCGTCGCCGAGGTGCCGGCGCTCCTGCCGGCGCTCACGACGCGCGCAGACCGGCTCCTTCTGGTCGCGCCGCTGGTGCCGGCCGAGGTGTTCCTGGTGGTCGCACTCGTGCGCGAGCTCGTCGGCGACCCGCTCTTCTACCTGTTCGGCCGCCGGTACGGCGAGGTCGGGATCCGCTGGCTCGAGCGGCGCTCCGGCCCCGACTCACGCTGGCTGCGCCTCGTGGAGCGCATGTTCCGCCGCGCCGCCTACGTGGTGGTGGCGGTGTGGCCCATCAACATCGTGTGCGTCCTCGCCGGGGCGACGAAGATGCGGCCGCTGGCGTTCTTCTCCCTCAACATCACGGGCACGCTCGTGCGCCTCGTCCTGATCCTCGCCATCGGCGACCTGCTCGAGGATCCGATCCGCGCGATCGTCGACCTCATCGCCCGGTACCAGTGGTACCTGACCGGCATCACCGTCACCGCGGTCGCGGTGTCGCTCGTGCTCCAGGGACGGCGGGGACGGGGCCCAGTCGAATCGGTCGACGAGCTCCAGCGCGAGCTCGAGCGCGGTTGACGGTTCGCGCGCCGGCGGAACATCCGAAGCCGACGAAGGGTTCGCGTCGCGCATGGAACCGCCGTGCACGCACCTCCACACCATCCGCGACGTCACGCCGCACAGCACCGGATGCGAGGAGTGCCTGCGCATCGGGAGCACCTGGGTGCACCTGCGTCTGTGCCTTGCGTGCGGGCACGTCGGGTGTTGCGACCAGTCGCCCCACCGCCACGCGACCGCGCACTTCCACTCCGAGGCACACCCCTTGATCCAGTCGTTCGAGCCCGGCGAGGACTGGCTGTGGTGCTACGTCGACGAGGTGATGATGGAGCCGGCCTGAGCCGCGGCCGGCACGAGCGGGAACGGGCATCCGCGGTCCTCCGCCGGAAGTAAGGAGCGCCTCACCTCAGGAAGGTCGACGGCTACTGTCAACCGGCGTGCCCGGATCCGCTGCCTCCTCGCCCTCCTCCCCCGTCCCCCGGCGAGCGTTCCTGGCCGGCGCGGTCGCCGCGCTCGGCGCGCTCGTCGCGAGCTG
>DASUAS010000196.1:0-19045 GCA_035763625.1 Acidimicrobiia bacterium | reverse complement strand
GGCTGCTCGACGGATGCGCCGGTACCACCGACCGGCTCGTGCGCGACGAGCTCGCCGCACTCGTCGCGCGCTGGTTTGCGGCCGTCGGGCGCGTCCAGCGCGTGCTGACGCTGCAGGACGCGGGAATCGCGCCGTTCACCGAGGGCGCGTTGAGCAAGGTGTGCGTGACCGAGCTGTTGCAGCGCATCGCGAACCTGGGCGTGGCCGTGCTCGGACCCGACGCGCTCACCGCACCGGGCTGGTTCGGAGATCCGCTCCCCGGCTGGTTCGCCTACGAGGTGGTGGAGCGCGTCCATCCGGCCCTGAGCGTCGGGGCCAACGAGATCCAACGCACGACGATCGCCGACGTGGGCCTGGGCCTGCCGCCCGAGCCCCGGGCCTGAACGAGGGGGACACAGACACCTGACGTACCGAGGGGTGGGGTGGCCGACGGGAGGGGTCGGCCGGTTGGCGATCCGGACGATCGCCCGGCGGCCCGACCTGGAGCTGGCCGGCGTGTGGGTGCACAGCGACGCCAAGGCCGGCGTCGACGCGGGAACGCGAGGTTGCGTCGTTCGTACGTGTATGACACGTAGCAGTGACGCAACCTTGTTCGCTGGTTCGTCAGGCGGTGCTGAGGGGGCCGGCGTAGGCGGTGGCGACGGCGGCTTCGAAGGTGCGGTCGTGGAGCGGGTCGGCGACGTCGGGAAGCGCGACGCCACGGGTGTCGCAGTCGTCGCGCCAGATCGCGAGGACCTGGTCGAAGGTGATGTCGTCGAGGTGTTCGTCGAAGACGCGCGCCTCCTCGGCGTCGTGGAAGCACTCCGCCTTCCACGAGATCGAGATGCGGATGTCGTCGCGACCGAACTCGCCGAAGTCACGGTCGTCCTTGGCGATGCGCCACCGCTGCGCCGAGGCGTCGAACGACAGGAGCGAGTCGATCGGCACCAGCGCGACGCGCCCGTCGCCGACCGCCTCGACGCGGTGGTACATGAAGTCGTTGTCGCCGACCACCGCGCTGTTCGACGGCGGCTCGATGGTCACCTCGGGCTCCGCGCCGCCGTCGGGCCAGTAGCTGAACCCGCCGTTGGGACCGTCGTAGTACCAGGCGACCGCGGTTGCGACCTTGACCCGCCAGCGCTCGAAGAGCCCCGACGCCGCCATCGCGCTGACGGTCCACGCGGGGAACTGCGAGCGCTCGACGCCGCGGAACGTGGGGACATCGGTGTGCTTGCGGTTCTGCGGCATCGGTGCCGTGAGGTTGGCGAACACGATGAGCGGGCGCACGACTTCGGCGTCGAACACCTGGCTGGCCGCCTCGATCAGGCGTTCGTTGTGCAGCACGGAGTCGACGCCGTCGATGTGCACCGCGCGTGACGACACCCAGTCACCTCGGTAGATCGGCATGGTCATGAGCTCGTCGTCGACCATGACGCCCACCGCGTCGGGCGAACCGGTCCGTGCGGCGTCCTTGTACGCGTCGAGCGACGCCGCGAACTCGCGGAGCATGAGCACGTGCGCATACGGACCGTTGGTCTCGCAGAGGCGCCAGGCCAGCTCGGGATCACCGAGCACGTCGGTGACGGTGACGGGCGTGCGAGGGGCGAGATCGATCGTCGTCATCACCGCGACGTTACCGCTCTGGCCCGTGGGCCCCGCTGGCGTCGCGCACCGAAGCGGAGCGATCGGGAGCACGGTGTTCCTCACCTACGACGGGACCGGCGGCGTCTTCGATCTCGTCGCGCCGTCATCGGCGTGCATGCGGACGATCCCGGCGGTGAGGATCCCGATCTGGACCGCGAACAGCTCGTCGGCCTCCTCGGGGGTGATTCCCGCCGGGTCGCTCCCCGAGAGCCGGCCGCGCCGAGAACCGGACGCGGGTGCGCCCGATCCCTGTTCCATGGCCACGAAGCCGACCGTCGCCCACATCAGCAACCGGCAGGCCTGCACCGCGGCGTCGGCCGACAGACCGCCGTCGCGCAGCGCGGCGATCAACGGTCGCGACGCCTCGACGTAGGGCTCCCGCGCACCGAGGTACAACCGGCTGTCGGGCGTGCGCCTCAGGCGGTCGCGCAGCTCCCGGCACCAGCGCCCGGCGTACTGCGGCCACGGTTCGTCGGCGTTCGGCGCCGGTGCGAGGTCGAGCAGCAGATGGTCGGCGACCGCGTCGACGAGCGCGGCCTTGTTGCCGACGCGCGTGTAGAGGGGCATCGGCGACACGCCGAGACGGTCGGCGACGTTGCGCATGCTCAGCGCGTCGAGCCCGCGCTCCCGCAGGATGACGACGGCCGCGGCGACGATCTCGTCGGCGTCGAGCTCGAAGTCGCCTGACCGGGTCATCGCCGCGACGTCTCGACCATCGCGACCGCGCTCGCGAGCAGCTGGTCGGCCTGCCTGCCGAAGAACTCGTGGACCGGCTTCTTCGACTCGCCGCGCAAGAACTTCGCGTAGCTCCCCTCGAGGACGATGGCGAGCTTCCAGCGGGAGAACACGTCGTACCAGTCCATGCGCGAGACGTCGCGTCCGGTGCGCTCGCCGTAGCGCGCGACCAGCGCGGCGGCCGACGGCAGCAGCGACCGGTCGAACGCCGGCGGGGCGGCCACGCCGAGGGGCATGGTGCCTTCGGGACCGGGGTGGAAGATCATCGACCACGCCACGTCGACCAGCGGATCCCCGATCGAGGCCATCTCCCAGTCGACGACCGCGAGCAGCTCGGGCGACGCCGACTCCGCGAACAGCACGTTGTCGAGCTTGTAGTCGCCGTGCGCGAGCGCCGGCGGTTGATCCGGCGGGAGTGTCTCCGCCAGCCACCTGCCGATCTGCTCGGCGGCAGGGAGCGGGCGACCGTCGTACGACTCGAGCTGCGAGAGCCACCGTCCGATCTGCCGTTCGAGGTAGGGCCCGGTGTGCGCGAACTCGCCGAGCCCGCACGCGTCCCAGTCGACTGCGTGGATGGCGGCGAGCGCGTCGACCAGCTCTTCCAACGCGCGCGGCTGCTCGTCCGGTCGTGTCGTCCACGCCTCGGGGATGCTGCTGCGGACGGGCACGCCGTCGATCCGTGCCATCAGGTAGAAGGGCCCGCCGTACACGGCGGGGTCGTCGCACGCCAAGACCGGCCGCGCGATGCGCACCGGCTGGTCCTTGATCGCGTCGAGGAACCGGTACTCCCGCAGGACGTCGTGGGCGGTGGCCGAGCTCCGGTGGGGCGGTGCCTGGCGCAGGACCCACCGGGCGTCGCCCCGTGTCACCGCGTAGACGTCGCACGATCCGCCGCCCACCATGGGTTCGACGGCGACGTCGACCGAGTCGCCCAGCCGGGCGTCGAGGTACTCGCGCAGGCGGGCGGACTCGGCGGGAGTGGTGGTGCTCGCGGCCACGTCGCTCACGCCGCGAGCTCCCGGTCGACGAGGTCGACCACTTCGCCGAGGCGTTCGATCACGAAGTCGGCGCCGCCGTCGGCGGCACCGGGCCGGGCGTCGGCCACGAGCAACGCGGTCCTCATGCCCGCTGCGCGCGGTCCGGCGACGTCGTGGTCGACGGTGTCCCCCACGAACAGGACCTCGGCGGCGTCGCAGGCCGCCTCCGCCAGCGCGACCTGGTAGATGCGCGGGTCGGGCTTGCACGACTGCGCCGACTCCGAGCTGGTCCACGTGTCGACGAACCCGTCGAGCCCGAGGCTGTGCACCAGCCCGTCGAGCTGCTCGTCGTCGATGTTCGACACGATCTGGACGCGGAGCCCTCGAGCGCGGAGCGCCCCGAGTACGTCGAGGCAGTCGGGACGCAGCCGGGTCGCCTCGACAGTCGACGCGTACTGACGGTCGACCAGCGCGTCGCACGTCGCGTCGTCGAGCGCGCCCCCGAGCGCCTCGGCCATCGCCGCGAACGACGACGCGAACAGCTCCCGGTGCCGGTAGTAGGGACGCGCCGCGATGGCGCGGTAGGCGACGCCGACGCCCTGGCGGTACGCGGCGCGGACCTCGTCGTCGGACGGATGCACGCCGACGGCATCTGCGACGGCGCGGAGGTGCGCGAGGTGCGAGTCGCGCAGGTCGCGCGCGCTGAAGAGCGTCCCGGCGAAGTCGAAGAACACGGCGCCCAGCACGTTCGGAGGCGCGGTCATGCGACCCCCGCGGCGATCCGGAGCTCGCGCCACTTCGCCTCCGCCGCGGGGCGACGGCTGGGCAGGTGCTCGGTCGGCCATCCCTCGACCGGCGTGTAGTCCTTGAGGATGGTGCGCGCGAGCACCGACTTGTGCAGCTCGTCGGGGCCGTCGCCGATCGGCCCGAAGCGGGTGCTGCGGTACCACCCCTCCACCGGCAGGTCGCTCGAGTACCCGAGCGCGCCGCACACCTGGATGGTGCGATCGAGCACTGCCAGCACGACCTTCGACACGTGGGCCTTGATCATGCCGAGCTCGGCGCGCACCCGGCTGGCGCCGTACTTGTCCATCTTCCACGCGGTCTGGAAGGTGAGGAGCCGAGCCGCCTGGATCTCCGTGTGCGACAGCGCGACGTAGTCCTGCACCATCTGGTGCTGCGCCAGGAGCTTGCCGTGCGAGCGGCGCGACACCGCCCGCTCGCACATGATGTCGAGCGAACGTTGCGCCTGCCCCAGCCAGCGCATGGCGTGGTGGATGCGACCGCCCCCGAGGCGCTGCTGCGCGAGCACGAACCCGTCACCGGGCGCACCGATCATGTGGTCGAGGGGGACGCGACAATTGCGGAAGACCAGTTCGGCGTGGTTGCCCGGGCGGCCTTCGATGACGTCGGGGTGTGCCATCGTGCCGATGTCGCGCACGATCTCCATCCCCGGCGTCCCTGCCGGCACGATCAGGATCGACGCGTGCTTGTGCGGCCTCCCCTCAGGATTGGTCTCGGCCACGACGAGCGTGATGTCGGCCACCGAGGCGTTGGTGATGAACCACTTGTGGCCGTCGATCACCCACTCGTCGCCGTCACGCGTCGCGGTCGTGCCGATGACGGTCGGGTCGGAGCCGGCGAGGAACGGCTCGGTGAGCGCGAACGCGCTCGAGATCTCGCCCCGCAGGTTCGGCCAGAGCCACCGTTCCTTCTGCTGGTCGGTGGCGCCGTGCGCGAGCAGCTCCATGTTGCCGCTGTCGGGGGCCTGCACGCCGAAGATCGTCATCGACATCATGCAACGGCCGATGATCTCCGACATGAGCGCCAGCTTGAGCTGACCGAAGCCCGGACCGCCGAGCTTCGGGTCGAGGAACGCACCCCACAGGCCGCGCTCCTTCACCCGGCCCTGGAGGTACGACTTCACCGGCGCCCACTCGGCGGGCTCGAGCTCACCGAAGATCGGCTCGAGCGGGATCAGCTCCCAGTCGATGAACTCGCGCATCCACTGCAGCTGCGCGTCGAAGTCGGGTTCGGTCTCGAAGTCCCACGCCACGGCTCAGCTACCTCCCCCGGGGAACGCGGCGAGCATGCCCGTCACCCGATCGCGCACAGTGGGCAGCAGGTCGTCGTGGGTGATGATCCAGAACTCCTGGTTCCTGATCGCCTGCAGCACGCGCTGCGCGACGTGTTCCGGCGACTGTCCGGTGGGGCCGGTCAACCCGTCGCGGATCGCACCGTGCCAGGCGTCCGCCAGCTCGGTGCGCTGCTCGACTCCGAGAGCGGCAGGCCGGTTGCGGTCCGACTCCATCATGCGGGTGTCGACCGAGCTCGGGCACAGCACGCTCACGCCGATCGGCGTCTCGTCGATGGCGAGCTCCTGCGCGAGCGTCTCGGAGACCGAGACCACCGCGGCCTTCGTCGCGCAATACGGACCGATGACCGCGGCGCCGGTCAGCAGCCCTCCGATCGAGGCGGTGTTGACGACGTGTCCCGGCGTTCCCTGCTCGCGCATGATCGGGAGGAAGGCTCGCAACCCGTGGACGACGCCCCAGAAGTTCACGTCGAACACCCAGTGCCACTCGTCGAGGGTCTGGTCGCGCATCAGGTTGAAGGTCGAGACGCCGGAGTTGTTGCACACCACGTCGACACGTCCGTAGCGGTCGACCGTGGCGACGGCCAGGCGCTCGACCGCCTTGACGTCGGACACGTCGACACTCACCGCGAGCGCCTCACCACCGCTCTCGCGAACCGCCGCCGCGACCTCCTCCGCGTGCTCGGTGTCGTGGTCGGCCACGACCACCGCCGAGCCCTCGCGCGCGAACAGCTCCGCCAGGGCGCGGCCGATGCCGCTCGCGGCGCCGGTCACCACCGCCACCTTGCCCGGGCCGACGACCCCGTCTTCTCCGTCGGTCATGGGTTCCTCTCCCGTTCTCGGATCAGCCACCGTCGAGCAGGATCAGCTCGCCGGTCAGGTACGACGACGCGTCGCTCGCGAGGTAGAGCGCGGTGCCCACGATCTCGTCGGCGTCGGCGACGCGCCGGAGCGCAGTGCCCGACGCCATCTGCGCCTGCGCCGCTTCCGTCGGCGCCGACGCGTGGAAGCTGTCGGTGTGGAACGTGCCGCACACGATCGCGTTCACCCGGATGCCACGCGGCCCGTACTCCTCGGCCGACGCGCGCGTGAGCGCGTTGAGCCCGGCCTTGGCCGCCGCGTACACGACGGTGAACGACGACGGGTGGAGCGAGGCCTTCGAGCTCACGTTGATCACCGCGCCACCTGCGGCCATGTGCTCGGCGGCCAGCGCGGTCAAGCGCAGCGGACCCTTGAGGTTGACCGCGATCGTCTTGTCGAACAGCTCGGGGGTCACCGCGACCAGCGACGGTGGCACCGGCGCGATCCCGGCGTTGTTGACGAGCACGTCGATGCGCCCGAACTCGCCGATCACCGCGTCGACGAGGGCACCGCACTGCTCCCAGTCGCCGACGTGACATCCGACGGCGAGCGCGCGACGACCCATGGCGCGGACCTCGGCGGCGACCCGCTCGCACGACTCGACCTTGCGACTGGCGACGACCACGTCGGCGCCCGCCTCCGCGAACCCCAACGCCATCGCCCGACCCAGGCCCTTGCTCCCCCCGGTGACCACCACCACCTTGCCGGTGGCGTCGAGCGTCGGGATGCTCACGGCACCATCACGAGCTTGCCGACGACACCCCGGTCGGCCATGCGCTGGAGCGCCTGCGGCAGGTCGTCGAACGCGACCTGGTCGGTCACCGCGTTGCGGAGCCTCCCGTCGCGGACGAGCCCCGCGAGCTGGGCGTGGATCGCCTCGAGCTCGTCGCGCGAGTAGCCGCCCGCGAACACGCCGACGAGCGAGCGGTTGGTGACCACGAGGTCGTGGGTGGCGAACGTCGGCCACGAGCCGCTGGCGAACCCGACCGCGAGCAGGCGACCATGGCGGGTCAAGGCCGCCGCGGTGTCCTCCGACAACGCGCCGCCGACGGGGTCGTACACGAGGTCGACACCGCGACCGCCGGTGAGCTCCCGCAACCGCGGCGCGACCGGTCCGTCGCGGTGGTTGAGGGTGGCATCGGCGCCGAGGCCGCGACAGAATTCCGCCTTCTCGTCGTCGCTCACCACCCCGATCACGCGCGCGCCGAGGGCGCGCCCGAGCTGCACCGCGGCGATGCCGCTCCCGCCGGCGGCGCCGAGCACGACGAGCTCCTCACCCTCGAGGATCCTGCCCCGGTCGACCAGGCCGATCCACCCGGTGAGGTGCGGGATCCAGAAGCCCGCCGCCTCGGCCGGAGTGAGGCCGTCGGGCACGGGGAAGGCGCCGTCGGCCGCGGTGAGGCACTCCTCGGCGAACGACCCGTTGCCGCCGACGAACGAGGTGACGCACATGACGTGGTCGCCCACCGCGACCCGGTCGACGCCGTCACCGAGCGCGGTGACGACGCCGGTGGCCTCCTGACCGGAGGTGAACGGCAACGGCGGTGTGAGCGGATACGTGCCGCGGCACATGAACACGTCGGGCAGGCCGAGACCGGCGGCGGTCACGCGGATCCGGACCTCACCCGGCCCCGGCTCGGGCACGGGTCGCTCCACCAGGTGGAGCACGTCGGCGGGCTCACCCGCGGCCCGGACCTGCCATGCCCTCATCGCTGCGTCCCACGCGGTTCGTCCACGGGAATGACACCGTAATCATGGTGCAATCACGGGGCAAGGCCGCCCCGGCGCCCGGCCGGCCCCGCCGGGTTCAGCCCGTTCAGCCGCGTTCAGCCGCGTTCAGCCGGTGAAGCGGGGGGTGACGACGACCGGCGTCACCGGCACCACCGGCGGCGCCGGGGTCACGACCTCGACCTCGACCGCGCCGATGTCGCAGCTCCCGCCCTGGGGCCGGGTGACGCCGCGCTGATCGGTGCTCACCCCGGGAGCGCACGCGGCGGCCGGGATGGCATCGAGGAGCGGGCTGCCGACCTGCGGCAGCCGCGTCTGCGTCGGTCCGCCGTTCGAGGCCAGCGGGCCGAGGTGCGGATCGCCGGCGTTCTGGCGGTCGGTCGGCGCGGTGAACCCGCAGGTGTCGTCGTCGCTGAAGTTGTACCCGAGGGAGACGCTGCCCGGAGCGACCAGGCAGTTGGCGACACCCGCCGAGTTGGTGACGACGGTGCCGAAGCTCGAGAGGTGTCCCACGTCGAGGCTCGCGAACGCCTGGTTGGCGCTGTTGTCGGTGATCGTCACGTAGACGAGCGTGGCGTCGCCGCCGCTGAAGATGCCACCGCCGAGCCCGGCGAGCGTGTTGTGGTCGACCGTCGTGTTGGTCACCGTGAGGTGCGCGGAAGCGCTGGGGTTGGTCGCGATGCCGCCGTTCAGGTTGTTCGACACGTCGGAGTCGGACACGGTCACGTCGAGGTTGCCCTGGATCCCGCCTCCGCCGAGGCCGGAGCCGTTGCCCACGACGCTCGACGAGCGCACCACCACTGCACCGTTGGCGACGAGACCGCCACCGGCGGCGGTGGCGCGGTTGTTCTCGATGACCGAGCCGTCCACGGTGAGGTCACCGAGGGCGAAGATGCCGCCGCCGCTGCCTTGCGCGTCCCCGCCGGTGATGGTCACGTCGCGCACGCTCAGCGCGCCGAGCGCGTTCTGGACGATCACGTTGCTCTCACAGGTCTGCGTGATCGTGAACCCGTGGCCGTCGAGCGTGACCGGATCGGGGTTCGAGTTCGGGCGCACCACGGCACCGACGTCGGGCCCGGTGCAGTCGCTCAGCGTGATGTCGGCGGAGAGGTCGACCTGCGAGTCCGACGCGAACGCGGCGCGAAGCTCGGCTTCGGTGCCGACCGTCGTCGCACTCGCCGGAGGCGAGATGAGGATCAACATCGCGCCCGCGAGCACGAAGGACGTCACGAGAGAGAGCGCGCGCCTGCCCATTCAGCTTCCTCCAGAGTCGGTGGCCGGACCCTACCCCGATCGAGGGATCAGGTGAGGAACGGCAGGCATGCGTCGAGTCCCTCGATGGCGATGTCGTCGCGCCGTTGCGGGGTCCACCGCGCGCGAGTCAGCACCCAGTGCCGCAACCGCGCCGGCTCACCCTCCCGGGCGCGGATCTCCTCGCCGTTTGCGACATAGCTGTTGCGTCGACTCACGCCCTCCGAGCTCGGGTTGTCGACGAAGGAGTCGCTGAACGCCTCCTCGGCGCCGAGGCCGGCGAACGCGAAGTGCAGCACCGCGGCGCGCATCTCGGTCCCGATCCCGCGGCCCTGCGCGCGCCGCACCAACCACGACCCCGTCTCGACCGTCCGGCGCACCGCGAACTGCCGCGCGAAGACGTCCTGCACCCCGACGGGCTCGTCTCCGACGAACACCGCGAACGCCAGCGACCAGTCGTCGCGGGTCAACGAAGCACGCCGCCCCCACGCGAACTGGAGGGCGCCCCGTTCGAGATCGGGCGACCCGGCGCGCGTCCACGGCTCGCTGAAGGGCATGGACCCGGGATCGTGGATGCCCTCGGCCGCGAGGTGCGCGAGGGCGACGAGGTCGTCGTCGTCGGGGTAGCGCAGCTCCAGGGCGGGGGTGGTGATGCGCAACGCGGCGAACGGCCAGATGGTCGCATCCATCACGCCATGGTCTCATCGGGCCGAACCCGGATGCGCCGGCATTTCACGCGTGCGTAGGCTCGGCGCATGAGCGACGGTGTGATCGAGACCTACCTGGACGCGCTCGTGCGCGGCGACTGGGAGACGTTCGCCGACTGCCTCGCCGACGACGGCTTCACCCGCGTCGGCCCCTACGGCGACGTGAAGCCGAGCAAGCCCGAGTACGTGGCCTTCCTCGCCGACCTCATGCCGACGTTGCCCGGCTACTCGATGGACGTGACGCGCGTGACGTACGTCGACTCGCTCGCGTTCGCCGAGCTGTCGGAGACGGTCGAGGTCGACGGCACGCCGCTGCGCACCCCCGAGTGCCTGACGTTCGAGCTCGCGGGCGACGGCCGCATCCGTCACGTCGAGGTGTTCACCCAGACCCGCGCCCCGGTGTGAGCGCCACCACCCGCAGCTCGCTCGCCCGTGAAGTCGGCGTGTTCGGCGCGTCCGACGCCACCGTCCCCGATCTCGGCGGACTCGACGCGTTCTTCGCCGAGCACGGCTTCGCGATCGTGCGCGGACTCTACGCCGAGGGCGAGCTGCAGCAGCTCGAGCGCGAGCTCGAACACCAGCAGCAACGCCTGATCGCCGGCGAGCTGCCCGTCGAGTGCGGGACCGTCATCCTCGACGACCCCGACGCGGTGGTCGACGGCGAGCCGTTCGCGCACTACGTGTGCCACGTGACCGAGGTCTCGGAGATCGCGCGCACCGCGGCGCACCACCCGGCGATCACCGCGGCTGCGACCCGGCTGCTGGGTCCCCAGGCGTGGCTGCTCGAAGACGACCGCTTCGGCGTCGTCTACCAGGACGCCCGTCCCGGCGAGCGGTCCGGGTACTCGCGGATCGGCTGGCACTCGGACGCGCAGTCGGGTCCGACGCTCGACATCTGGCCGTCGGTGGCGTTCACCATCCACGTCGACGCCACGTCGCCGCAGAACGGGTTCCTCCGCATCCTTCCCGGCTCCCACCGCGGCGGCACCGACGAGATGCCACCCGGCTTCGAGCACGTCTCCGGCGAGGTGGCGCTGTACTGCGAGCGCGGTGACGTGCTCCTCCACCACTCCGACCTCTGGCACGCTGCCGCCCGTGCCACCGACGACGGCGCGGACGCGCGAAGGCGTCACGTACGCGGCAGCTGGTACGGCGGCGCGCGTCTCGCGCCCGGGCACGGCCTCGACGACTTCGTCAAGAACGCCCGCCGCTGACCGCGACCGCTCCCGCCCGTGGCGTCGTCCCGCTCGAGCGGTGCGCGACGATGCCGGCATGCCCAACGCCGCACCCGCCCCTCGCCGCGACCTCCGCGCCCTGCCCAAGGGGCACCTCCACCTGCACCTCGAGGGCTCGATGCGGCCGTCGACGCTGGCCGAGCTCGCCGACACGGCGGGCATCCCGGTACCCGAGATCCGTGGGTACGGCTCGTTCACCGCGTTCGCCGACACCTACCTCGCCGCGTGTCGGGTGCTCGAGACCCCCGAGCACTTCCAGCGCCTCGTCGACGAGGTGGTCGAGGACAGCGTGATCGACGGTGCGGTGTGGGTCGAGCCGTCGTTCTACGCGCCCCACCACCGCGACCGCTTCGGCGACGACGCCGCCATCATCGACATGGTGCTCGACGCGCTCCACGCCGCCGGCGAGCGCCTCGGCGTGGGCGTGGGGCTCATGCTCGCGGCCGACCGCACCGTCGAGCCCGCGGTCGCGGTCGAGCAGGCCCGGCTCGCCGCGAGCCGGGCCGATCGCGGCGTCGTGTCGTTCGGCCTCGCCAACGACGAGGCCATCGGCCCACCGGAGCCGTTCGCGGAGGCGTTCGCGATCGCCAAGGACGCGGGCCTCCTCTCGGCACCTCACGCCGGGGAGCTCGCGGGGCCGGAGTCGGTGCTGGGCGCGCTCGAAACCCTCCAGCCCGACCGCCTCCAGCACGGCGTGCGGGCGATCGAAGATCCCGAACTGGTGAAGCGGCTGGCCGACTCCGACATCGTGCTCGACGTG
Source organism: Acidimicrobiia bacterium (assembly GCA_035763625.1). Lineage (GTDB taxonomy): Bacteria > Actinomycetota > Acidimicrobiia > IMCC26256 > DASPTH01 > DASUAS01. The sequence continues at coordinate 7,073 of DASUAS010000196.1, read as the reverse complement.
TGCCCCACGTCGAACCTGCTGCTGTCGGTGTACCCGTCGCTCGCCGACCACCCGTTGCCGAGGCTCCTCGACGCGGGTGTCCGCTGCAGCATCAACGGCGACGACCCGCTGCTCTTCGGGCCGGTGCTGCTGCACGAGTACGAGGCGGCGCGCACCGAGATGGGCCTCGACGACGACGCGCTGGCGGCGGTGGCGCGGGCGTCGATCACGGGCTCGGGCGCGCCCGACGAGCTCAAAGCGAGCGCGCTGCGCTCGATCGACGCCTGGCGTGCGTCCCCTCCAGCGCGGCTGGCGTAGCGTGGGCTCGTCGACGCGACTCGCCGAGGGGGAGACGACCGTGGAGTACAACCCGTTCGCCCGCGACATCCAGACCAACCCGTATCCGGTGTACCGGTGGCTGCGCGACGAGGCGCCGGTGTACCACAACGAGGAGATCGGGTTCTGGGCGCTCTCCCGCTTCGACGACGTGCTCGGCGCCCACCTCGACCCGGGCACCTTCGTGTCGGGACACGGCGTGACCATCGAGGGCTACGACCGGGGCAACGACGTGCTCATCAGCCGCGACGAACCGAGCCACAGCTGGCACCGCAAGCTCGTGTCGCGCCTCTTCACGCCCCGGGCGATCTCCGACCTCGAGCCCAAGGTGCGCGACATCGCGGCGGGCGTCCTCGACCGCGCCCGCGACCGGGGCGAGATCGACATCGTCGCCGAGTTCTCGACGCACCTGCCGATGATGGTGATCGCGGAGATGCTCGGGCTCCCGGTGGAGACGCGCGAGGAGCTCCGGCACTACTCCGACGCCATCCTCGATCGCTCCGAAGCCGACGACCAGGGCAACATCACCGACGCGACCCAGCAGGCGATGGGCGCGATCATGGTGCTGCTCATGAAGATCGTCGACGAGAAGTCGCGCGATCTGGGCGACGACATCGCGTCGTTGCTCCTCACCGCCCGCGTCCAGGACGACGACGGCAACGAGGTCGCGCTCACCCACGAGCAGGTGGCGTACCGCCTGCTCGAGCTCACCATCGCCGGGCACGAGACCACGGCGAAGCTCATCGCCAACGGGGTGGTCGCGCTCGACTGGTACCCCGACCAGCGCGCCGAGCTGGTCGCCGATCCGTCGCTCATCCCCAACGCGGTCGAGGAGATGCTCCGATGGGATCCACCCTCCCACTACCAGGGCCGCTGGGTCGAGCAGGACGTCACCCTGCACGGGGTCACCATCCCCGCCAACTCACGCGTCGTACTGATCACTGGCGCGGCCAACCACGACGAGCGTGAGTTCGCGGATCCCGAGTACTTCGACATCCACCGCGACATCGAGCGGCACGTCGGCTTCGGCTTCGGCATCCACCTGTGCGTCGGTGCCGCGCTCGCCCGGCTCGAGACGCGCATCGCGTTCGAAGAGCTGCTGGCGCGCTTCCCGAACTACGAGCTCCGTCAGCCCATGCAACGCGCGTACTCCAGCAACGTGCGCGGCCTCTCGAACCTCCCCCTCGCCCTCGACCCGGCCGCGTAGGCACCCCGTGCGCGCCTGGCAGGCGGTCGAGCACGGCGCGCCGCGCGACGTCCTGCGGCTCGAGGACGTCGACGCGCCGACGCCCGGGCCGGGTGAGGTGCTCGTGCGGGTCGACGCGGTGACGCTCAACTTCAACGACATCGACGGCATCCACGGCCGCTATGCGACGGTGCCGATCCCCGCGCCCTACGTCCCGGGGATGGAGGTGCTCGGAACCGTCGACGCCGTCGGTGAGGGCGTCGACGCCACGCTCGGCGACACGCGCGTCGTCGCCATCCCGAGCGGTGCGCACGGCGGGTACGCCGAGTACGTGGTGGCGCCGGCGTCGATGACGTTCCCCATGCCCGACGAGATCGGGTTGCCCGACGCCGCCGCGATCCTCATGCCCTTCCACCTGGCCGCGCTGTCCCTCTACGTCCGGGCGGGGGTGCGGGAGGGCGAGACGGTGCTGGTCCACGCGGCGGCCGGTGGGGTCGGCTCGGCCGCGCTGCAGCTCGCGCGGGCCGCCGGGGCGCGCGTGATCGCGCTGGCAGGGTCGCCGGAGAAGGCGCACTTCTGCGCCCAGCTCGGTGCCGACGTGGCCGTCGACACGAGCGCCACCGACTTCGTGGACGCCGCGCTCGAGGCGACCGGTGGCCGCGGCGTCGACGTCGCCTTCGACACCATCGGCGGCGAGGTCACCACCCGCACCTTCCGGTGCATGGCGTTCGGCGGTCGTCACGTGCTGGCCGGCTTCGCGTCGGGGATCGAGGCCGAGGACGAGGGCATGGTCCCCCGGCCGATCCTGTTCGGGAACTTCTCGCTGGTGGGCGTGTGCCTCGCCTACGTCGACGACCCGCTCGCGGTGAAGGCCGCGGTGGGCTCGAACTTCCTCTCGCGCGCCGACGCGCTCGCGTTGCACGAGCAGGTGCTGGCGCTGGTCGCGTCGGGCGCAGTCCGGCCGGTCGTGGGCTTGGACATCCCGTTCGAGGAGCTGCCCTCGGCGCTCGACGCGATGGAGCAGCGCCGAACCATCGGCCGCATCGTCGTGCGCATGGGCTGATGCGGTACCCGGTGATCGACGCCGACGGGCACGTGCTCGAGCCCCGAGCCGCGTGGGCGGGTCTCGACGAGTCAGTCCGACCGAGGATCGAGACCGACGGGCGCGGCCTCGACCACGTGATCGTGGGTGACGACGACGTCTTCGTCGCCAAGCTCGGGCAGATGGGCACGCCGGGCACCGACGTGAGCACCGGGGCAACCGAGCCGTTTCCGCTCGAGCGCGCTCGGGCGGGAGCGTTCGAGCCCGCGGCGCGTCTCGTCGACATGGACGCCGAGGGCATCGACCAGGCGGTCCTCTACCCCACCATCGGGCTCGGCTTCTGGGGGATCACCGATCCCGATGCCGCGGTGGCCGTCGCCCGCGCCTACAACGACTGGCTCGCGAGCTACTGCGCCGTGGCCCCGGAACGCCTCCACGGCGCGGCGATGGTGCCGTTCCAGTCGCCGGCCGGCGCGGTGCGGGAGCTGCGGCGTGCGCGCGACGAGCTCGGCTTCGTCGCCGCGTTCGTGAGACCGAACCCCTGCCTCGGGCGGTCGATCGTCGACGAAGGGTACGAGCCGTTCTGGGCGGCCGCCGAAGAGCTCGGCGTCGCGGTCGGCATCCACGAAGGGTTCCAACTCGCGGTGCCGCCGCTCGGCAGCGACCGCACGCGCAACGTGCTCGTGCTGCACGCGGTGTCGCACACGTTCGAGCAGATGTTCGCCTGTGCGCAACTGATCGCGGAAGGCGTGTTCGACCGCCATCCGGAGCTGCGGGTCGTGTTCCTCGAAGCCGGCGGTGGTTGGGTCCCGTACTGGCTGGGCCGCCTCGACCACCAGGTCGACTCGTACGCGGGCTACGCGCCGCGCATGCGGCTCACGCCGAGCGAGTACTTCGCGCGCCAGTGCTGGGTGTCGTTCGAGATCGACGAGGCGACGCTCGCCGCGCTCACTCCCTTCGTCGGCGCCGAGCGCATCGTGTGGGGCTCCGACTACCCGCACGCGGACTCGACGTTCCCCGGCGCGATCGACGAGCTGCGCGCCACCATCGCACCACTCCCCGCCGACGAGCAGGAGCGCATCCTGTCGACGAACGCGGCGCGCCTCTACGGGCTCTGACCGGCGCTCCGCCCGGCGTCGGACCACTCGGAGTGGAACGACCCCGGGCGATCGAGTCGTTCGTACGTGTGCGCGCCGAAGAGATCGCGTTGCGCCTGGATCAGGTTGGCAGGGAGCCGCGGTCGGCGGTAGCCGTCGTAGAACGCGAGCGCGGAAGCGAACGCGGGCAGCGGGATCCCGAGCTGGGCGCCGTCGGCCACCACCCGTCGCCAGCCCCGCTGCGCGTCGGTGAGCACGGATCGGAACGTGGGCGCGAGCAACAGGCTGGCGAGGTCGGGATCATCGGTGTACACGTCGCGGATGCGGTCGAGGAACCGCGCCCGGATGATGCAGCCTCCGCGCCAGATGGTCGCCAGCGCGCCGAGGTCGAGGTGCCAGCCGTGTTCCTCGCTCGCGCGGTGCAGGATGTCGAAGCCCTGTGCGTAGGCGACGATCTTCGACGCGTAGAGCGCGGTGCGCACGTCGGCGACGAAGGCGTCGCGCTCGTCGGGTGCGTCACCGTCGCCGTCGACGGGTCCGGGAAGCACTCGCGCCGCGGCGACGCGTTCGTCGAGCAGCGACGACAGCACGCGAGCGAACACCGCCTCGGCCGTCGTGGTGGCGGGCGCGCCGACGTCGAGCGCAGCGGTGACGGTCAGGCGTCCGGTGCCCTTCTGCTCGGCGCGATCGGCGACGAGGTCGACGAGCCAACCGGAGGAACCCTCGCCGTCGTCGTCGGTGGCGCGCCGACGGAAGATCAGCGCGGTGATCTCGATGAGGTAGCTCTCGAGCTCCCCGTCGTTCCACTCCGCAAAGGTGTCGGCGAGCTCGTCGTTGCTCAGATCGGCAGCCGACCGAAGGAGGTCATAGGCCTCGGCGATGAGCTGCATGTCGGCGTACTCGATGCCGTTGTGGACCATCTTCACGAAGTGGCCCGCACCGCCGTCGCCCACGTACGTGCAGCACGGCACGCCGTCGACCGACGCGGCGATGGCGGTCAGCACGTCCGCGATCTGGTCGTACGCCGCGCGGCTCCCGCCCGGCATGAGGCTCGGTCCGAGCAGCGCGCCCTCTTCCCCGCCCGAGATCCCGCACCCCAGGTACCCGAACCCGAGCGCCGCGACCTCCTCGACCCGCCGGGCGGTGTCACGGAAGTCGCTGTTGCCGCCGTCGACGACGAGGTCGCCCGGAGCGAGATGCGGCGCGAGCGCCGCGATCACCTCGTCGACCGGCGCGCCGGCGTCCACCATCACGATGACGGAGCGCGGCCGGGCGAGTGCAGCGACGAAGTCGCCGATCTCGCCGACTCCCACGATGTCACCCTCGTCGCCGTACGCGTCCAGGAACGCCGACACCTTCGCGGTGGTCCGGTTGTGCACCGCGATCGGGAAGCCGTGCCGCGCGATGTTGCGGGCCAGGCTCTGGCCCATGGTTCCCATCCCGGTGACGCCGACGTGTCGGGCATCGTTCACGGGCACGCCAGCAAGCTTGCCTCCGCGGTGATCGCGAGAAACATCCGCCAAGGCGCTCGCGACGCACGACGTCAGGCGATGAAGTCGCCGTGCGCCCAGTACCGCGCCAGTACGACGGCCAGCACCACGGAGGCCGCACACCAGGCGAGGCGCACGATCCTCGGACTTCGCCCGAGGATCTCACTGCCGATCGAGAAGACCGGCCAGGCGGAGAGGAGGAACCGGTTCATGCTGCTCAGACACGGACCGCAGAGCGGCACACCGACCACCACGACCGGCAGGAACCAGGCCTCGTACGGCCACCGGGACGATCCTCGGCGAGCGGCGTAGACCACGCACACGACGACGACGGCCACCACGACGAGGTCGAGGACCTTCACTGGGCGCGGGTTGCCCGACTTCAACGACCCCGGGTCGGGTTGCGGCGACACCGGCGAGCAGCAGGGTCGTGAGCCACTTCTCGTCGCGACGATCGGCCCAGAGCGCACCCGCGCTCAACGCGATGAAGATCCCTTCCGTGTAGTCGGGCCAGAGGAACAGCGATGACGGGAACAACGCCATCAACACGACCGCCCGCCGCGCGATGGCCACGTCGCGCCACGCGCGCGTCGCCCCGTAGACAGCGACGGACGCGGCCAGCGCGATCGCGTTGACGGTCAGGATCTCGGCGAAGGTGCGCGACGGCGTGACGAGCTCGACCGCTCGCGTCAGCCACGGCAACCCGGGGAAGAAGGCGGTGACCGACGGTGCCTCACCGATGCCCACGTGGTACCCGGAGACGAGGATGCGACGGTCTGCCTGTCCATCCCACTGGAAGGCGCGGTCGACCGGCCGGTCGCGCCCCTCCCGACCTTCTCGGGTCCCGCCTACTCCTTGGCGCGCAGCTCGTCGACGTAGCGGTCGGTGCCGGGCAGCGTCGGTGTGAACGGCGCCATCAGCTCCACGCGCCCGAGGCCGGTCGCAGCCACCAGATCACCGGCGCCGGCGAACTCGTCCCAGGCGTCGAGCGAGTCGCCGTCGGTGAACCAGAGCACGGTGAGGCGATCGTCGACGCCCTCGACGTCCTTCACGTACGGCTGCTTGTCACCCGGCAGCGGCATGGGTGCGAACATCATGCCCATCGCCACGGCCGAGTCGGACCCCGGCTTGCGCTCGCGACGCATCCAGTCGACCAACTGGTCGCGGGCGTCGGAGTCGTGGGCGTCGATCACCTCGACGACCAGGCCGCCGTAGGGGTAGTTGAGCGAGTGGATGTCGCGGGGCCCGTCGTCGTCGCGGTAGACGGGGCCGAGGTAGCGCTGGAACGCGGTGAACGTGTGGTCACGCGCCATGAACACGCGCCCGTCGGCGAAGAGGCGGTGGTTGGTGCCGACCGCGAACCGGAGGTGGTTCTCGTACTGGCCCTCGGTGATCCAGTAGATCGACATGTACTTGCCGGCTTCGATCGGCTGGGCGATGACGGAGTCGGTCGGGTACCGCACCTGCTGGTACGGGACCGGGGCGACGTAGCGGCGCCCGGCCCACATCCACGGGAACGCCATCGCGCCGGCGTTGTAGTGGTCGTCCTCGTACCAGCGGTTGTAGGCGTGTTCGTGGCCGACGTGCGGCTCGACCATGGTGATGAGCGCGGCGCCGATGACCGGGGCGTACGGACCGGTCTGCGCGAGGTGGTAGTAGGGGTCGTCGGTGAGCTCAGGCGGGAAGTCCATCCTGCCGTGCTACCACCTCGGCGCAGACACGGAGGAACCGCATGGGACGACTCGACGGACGCGTGGCCATCGTGACCGGTGCGGGTGGCGGGATCGGCCGCGAGCACGCGCGGCTCCTCGCTCGGGAGGGCGCCTCGGTGGTGGTCGACGACCTCGGGTCGCGCACGGGTGCCCACGCCGATGCGGTCGCGGCGGAGATCCGCGCCGCCGGCGGCGACGCGGTCGCCACGACGGCATCGGCGACCTGGGACG
>DASUAS010000195.1:0-9795 GCA_035763625.1 Acidimicrobiia bacterium | reverse complement strand
GAGCCGCGCGGCATCGCTGTCGCGCATGCTCGTGAGACATCGTTCGATCAACGGGCGGTTGTGGCGCGTCGGGATCACGATCGACACCGACGGCTCGAAGTCGATCGGCGGCAGCGTACGCACGGCACCGCGTTCGAAGCGCGCGGTCGAGTTGTCACCGATACGTCCGAGCTCGTTGTCGATCACGAGCACCGCGTCGGCTCCCGGGATCGCTGGACGAGCCGCCAGGCGGCCCAGCACGCGTGGGACGCGTTCGACCTGGTGGGGCTCGAATCCCGCTCGCAGGAGCAGATCCCAGTAGCGGGCGTCGCCCAGCGTGGAGCCCATACCGCCGCACGCGACGAGCCGGCGGTGCCGGATCGCGAAGGACCGTCCGAGGTAGTTGGTGCCGCGCAAGTACTCGGGCGACCACGACGGCTTGAACTGCGGGTCGCGCGCGCCGACGACGGGATCGGCGACTTCGTCGTCCCAGTGGACGAGGTCGACGAACGGGTCCCGCCGCGCCGCGATGGCGACTTCGAACAAGCAGTCGGGTTCGAGCGCATCGCCCGCGTGAAGGAAGACGACGAAGTCGCGGGTCGGCTCCCGGGCGAGGAGTGACCGGATCTCCGCCTGAACGCCGTCGCCTCCCGCTGCACGACCAGCAATCCGCCCGTCGTCGATCGCAGCCGCCGTTTCCACCGCGGTCGTTGTGCCGACGACGACCGCGCGCCAGTGCGGCCAGGTCTGCTCGAGGAGAGCCGCCAGACTGCGCCGTACCAACCGGATGTCGTTCGTGTCCGCGCTGACGACGACCTCGACCTCGATCGGATCGCCGACGTTGCGCGCGATCTCGCGCTGCAACGCCCTCAAACCGCGCCGTGCGTGGTTGCGGCGGCGCCAGGTCGCGTACGACGGCGTGTGCGCCTCGAAGAGTCCCACCCGGGCCCACTCGTGCTGGACGAGACCCGAGAACGACCGCGCCGCCCGCAGCGAGTCGACGCCGAAGCGAGCGAGCCGGCGCTGCACCGAACCCTCGCGGAGGAACGCCCGCGCCGCGGGCACCACGGGCGCCGGCAAGCGGTCGAACATCGACGGTGGGAGCGCGGCCCCCTCCTCTTCCGCGGCGGGCCGACCGGCCCGCAGGGCGTCGACCTCGGCTTGCAGCTGCACGATGCGTTGCAGCAGCAACTCGTCGGCGGTGGGCTCGAGGGTGGTGCCGCGTCGCGGCACGTCGATCGCTGGCGACGCGTCGACTGCGGCCCGATGCCTGCCGGTCGCGGGCACGGTGGCACGTACACCGCACTGCCAGCGCGACTCCGGTCCCTCCTTCCAGAACACCGGTTCCCAGGTGAGCGGGTCGATCGCCTCGACGTCGCGGAACCCAGCGTCCTCGAACACCGCGACCAGCGATGCGTCGTCGTAGCACCACACGTGGGGCGACGGCTGCGAGTACGAGTAGACGAAGCGCTCGTTGAGCTCGGCGTTGGTGATCTCACCGGCGTCGTAGGCGGCGAAGATCGCACGCATGTCGGGCACCACCGCCGAGACGGTGGAGCCTTCGGGGAGGTGGTCGCCGATGAGCGCGAGCAGCGCCGACGCGCTCGCCGGCAGCAGGTGCTCGAGGAAGTGGCCCATGTAGAGCTCGTCGGCCTCGGACCCGTACTGCTGCACGAACTCGAATGCGTCGAGGTAGACGTCGGCCCGCACGTCGGGGTTGGCGTCGACGTTGAGCCAGCCCTCGATGTACGAATGACCGCAGCCGAGGTTGACCTTCATCGCTTCGTCACCGGATCCGTTTCGCAGGTCGTCGGGGTGGGTCGCGCGTCGCAGGCGGTGACGCGCACGACGGGCCGCGCGCCCCGGCCACGCTCGCGGAAGGGCCCTACGCTACCTCACGGTTCCCGACGGATCCGGCGCCGCGCCGCCTCCCACAACACCGTCCACTCCCCACGCCGCACGTGTCCGAGTGCCCGGCGCAGTGGCGGTTCGAGGGAGAGGTCTCCACCGCGGGCGATCGCCGCCGCCACCCCGGGATCGAGCCGGTCGGGGCTCACCACGGGCGCGCCGCAGTAGTCGAGGAGCGGTCCGAGCACGTTCGCCCAGCGCAGCTCGCGCGCCAGCGTCCGGGCCGCGGCGGCGGCAGACGCCCGCGCCTCGCGATCGTCGAGCAGGGTCTCGATCGCGGTCGCGAGCGCGGGGACGTCACCCGGCGGGACGGCCACGCCGGCACCCGTGGTGCTGACGAGGTCGGCGAGCGCATCGCCCTCGGTGGTCACGATCGGCAACCCGGCCCACAGCGCGTCGAGCGCGCGGGTGCGGAACGAATACCGAGTCTCCACGTGATCGTGGTGCGTGCTGACCGCGAGGTCGGCGTCGAGCAGGACGTCGGCGCGATCGTCGTAGGCCACCCACTCGCCGAAGAACACGTGCTCATCGGTCAGGCCGAGCTCGTCCGAGAGCTGACGCGCCGCCCGTGCCGCCGCGGTCTCGCCCACGGTCGGATTGGGGTGACGGGCGCCGGCGAAGTAGAGCCGCAGGCGGGGGCGACGCTCGCGCAGGTCGGCCACCGCCCGGAGGAGCGTGAGCGGGTCGAACCACTCGTAGATCCCACCACCCCAGAGCAGCACCTCGTCGTCGGCTCCGATGCCGGGGACCACTCCTCGGAGCCCCGGCGCGGTACGCACCGCGTCGGCGTCGGGCACGCCGAACGGCACCACCGCGATGAGGTGCGCGAGGTCGGGCGACGCGTCGTAGACGACCTCGTTCACGCGGCCGACCGCGGCCAGCTGCCCGATCCAGAAGTCACGCTGACGTTCGTGCGCGCAGAGGAAGAAGTCGCCCCGACGCAGCTGCTGGTTCACGACGTCGAGGCCGAGGCCCACCGCGGCCCGTCGTTCCGCCGGGCCGAGCGCGCGGCTCTGCTCCAGCATCTCCAGCTGGAACGGGGCGTAGAGATCGACGACCACCGCGGGCGCGTCGGCCAGGCCGGGCGCGCGTCGCAGCCCGTCGCCCTGCACGATGACGACGTCGGCTCCCGCGCCGAGCCTGCCGAGCGCGTCGCCGTCGGCGTGCGTGCACTCGACCGTGCCGTCGGTGAGCTCGCAGCTCGCGGTGCTGACCAGCGTGACGTCGTGGTCGCGTGACAGCGCGCGGGCGAACTCCCGCGCTCGGATCGCCGGCCCCGCCAGGCGGGCCGCCAGCACCTCGCCCGTGACCACGACGATGCGACGTCGCACCACCCGCTCGCTCAGACCGCCCGCTCCCGGATCTCGTTGCCACGCAGCACGTCACCCTGCCACGACCCGCCGAGCGCGACGACGCCGTTCTCTTCCACCGGGGTGCCCGGCTCGACGTCGAAGCGGAACAGGTGTGGCACGTGATCGAACGGGTGCAGCCCGTCGGCGCTGTAGACGGCGGCGGTCACGTCGTAGGTGCCGGCGAGGAGCGAGACGCGCGGGATCCGGAAGTCGACGGTTCCGGTGCCCGCGGGCAGATCGCAGTGCAGCCCCGCCTCGCGCGTGTTGGGACCGGTGACGACGAAGCCTTCGACGGTCTCGATCGCGATGCCGACCTGCACGTCGCTCACCGGCTCCTTGGCGCGGTAGTGGAGCCGCAGCGTTGCGTCGTCACCGGTGCGAGCGCGCGGTCGGAGGTGCCCGTGGCCGTCGAGCAGCTCGATCTCCTCGATCCGCACCTCGCCCGATCCCCATCGGGGATGGCCGCCCTCGTCGCTGCGGTCGCTGAACGCTTCGGCCAGGTAGTGGTCGATCACCTCGGGCGCGGGACCGAGGTCGCGCAGGTGCCCGTGCTCGAGCAGCGCGACCTCGTCGCACAGCGTGCGGACCGACGGCAGCGAGTGCGACACGATCACGATCGTCTTGCCCAAGCGTCTGAAGTCGGCGATCTTCTCCGCGCACTTGCGCTGGAAGTCGGCGTCACCAACCGCGAGCACCTCGTCGATGAGCAGCACGTCGGGATCGACGTTGATGGCGACGGAGAAGCCGAGACGCACGTACATCCCCGACGAGTAGTTCTTCACCGGCGAGTCGATGAACTGCTCGATGCCGGCGAAGTCGACGATGTCGTCGAAGCGCGCTTGGAGCTGCTTCTTGCTCAGCCCGAGGATGGCGCCGTTGAGGTAGACGTTCTCGCGGCCGGACAGCTCGGGGTGGAAGCCGGCGCCGAGCTCCAGCAGCGCCGACATCTTCCCCTCCAGGGTGATGCTCCCCTTCTCCGGGCGCAGGATCCGGGCCATGCACTTCAGCATCGTGCTCTTGCCGGAACCGTTCTCGCCGATGAGGCCGAACGTCGACCCGACCGGCACGTCGAAGGACACGTCGTCGAGGGCCCAGAACTCCTCGTAGCGAGCCCGCCGACCGCGCATCACCGATGCCTTCAGCGACTGGTTGCGCTCGTGGTACAGGCGGAAGCGCTTCGACACCGCGTCGACGCGGATCGCCGGGCTGCTCACACCTCCTCCGCGAGGCGAGGCTCGAGCTTGTTGAACACCCACAGGCCGAAGAGCAGCAGACCGGCCGACCACGCGATCAGGTAGAGCAACGTCTCGAGGCTCGGCATCCGGAGGTTGTACAGCGCGTCGCGGAAGGCCTCGACGAACCGCACCAGCGGGTTGAGGCGGTAGATCTCGCGCACCGGCACGTCGACGCCGAGGATCTCCTTGTGCTTCGGCACCACGGAGAGCGGGTACACGATCGGCGCCGAGTAGAAGAGCGCCTGCATCGCGATGTTCACGAAGTGCTTCACGTCACGGAAGTAGACGTTGCACACGCTCAGCACCAGGCCCGAGCCCACCAGGCAGATCGTGAGCAGCGCCATCAGGAAGATCGCCACCGGGATCCAGGGCAGCACCATGTTGCCGACGACGAGCAGGATCACCGCGACGACACCGAGCTCGATGCAGAACGTCACGAGCAGCGAACCGATCGTCGACGCCACGAGCAGCTCGCGCGGGAAGTACACCTTCTTGATGAGGTTGGCGTTGCCCACGATCGAGTCGAGGCTGGCCATGAGCCCGGACGACACGAAGTTCCACGGCACCAGCGCGCACAGCAGGAACAGGACGAAGCTGTTCAGACCGCTCGGGTGGCCCTTCGGGGCATTGATGCCGAGGAACACCGAGAAGACGACGGTGTAGATGACGACGCTCGCGACCGGGTTCAGCAGCGACCAGGTCCAGCCGAGGACCGACTTCTTGTACTTGCTGCGGAGCTCCCGGAGCGTGAGGTTGAGGAGCAGCTCACGGCTCGCGGTGTACTCGCGGAGGGCCGTCACGGTGCATCACGGTAGCAACGCGGTCGTGGGACGTTCGGCTCCGTCGGTCAGCTCAACAGCGCCCGCGGCAGGAGGTCCATCCCGAAGCCGGTGAGGATGGCGAGGTACAGCAGGCCGGTGGCGGCCATCACCGCCGAGTACGACCGCTCCTCGAGCGCGAACCACGTCGCGATCACCAGACCGATCGTGGTGATCGCGGCGACGATCCACATCCAGCCCATCAGCCCGCCGTAGCCGTCGTCGATGCTCCCGTTGAGCACCGACACCATGCCCACCGGGATCAGGTACACGACCAGTTCCAACGGCCAGAGGATCGCGACCGCCTTCACCAGCTGCCGGATGGGATCGCGCCCGAGTCCCGGCTGCACCAGGTACCAGTGGCCGAGGAGCATGGCGTCGGACACCGCACCGAGGAAGCCGGCCCCGACGACCAGGCGCGCCAGGCTCAGCGCGTAGTCACCGCCCACGAACGACGCCGCGCCGAACAACCCCGCGAACCCGAACACCGGCGCGAGGAGGTCGAGGCGCGGGTCGAACTCGGGCAGCGGTTCGTGGTCGTCGTCGGGGTGCACCCGCCCGGTCATCGCCGCGACGCGCGCGCTGCGCCGCTCGCGCGTCTCCCGCTGCCCCGCGACACCTGCCGCGCGGCGCACGTAGGACTGGAGCAGGGCGACCGCGGCCGCGAGCGCCATGAGGCCCGCGCCCACGTTGCGGATCAGCGCGCCCGTCCCCGCGTCGCCGGCACCCGCCACCACCGAGAGGATCGCCATCACCCCGTAGGTGATGCGCATGAGCCAGCCGTACCCGATCCCGACCTCGCGCCGGCGGGTGGTGACCCAGCAGAAGAGGAGGCCACCGGCCGCCCACTGCGCGAGCAGGGTCGCGAGGTCGAGCTGCACCGTCAGCCGACGATCGCGAGGTCGCGTGCGGCGTGGTTGAGGCGCTCGGGGCCGGCGTCGGTGGCGACCACGATGTCTTCGAGTCGGAGCCCGAAGCGTCCGGGCAGGTAGATGCCCGGCTCCACGCTGAAGGTGTGCCCGGGCACCAGCGGTGTGTCGTTGCCCGCGACCACGTAGGGATCCTCGTGCGCCTCGGTGCCGATGCCGTGCCCGGTGCGGTGCACGAAGTAGTCGCCGTAACCGGCGTCGGTGATGACCGCGCGCGCGGCCGCGTCGACCGCTGCGCACGCGGTGCCGACCGTGGCCGCCTGCACACCCGCTTCCTGGGCGGCCACCAGCACGTCGTAGGCGTCGTGCACCTCGGCTTCGACGTCGCCGACGACGAACATGCGCGTGATGTCGGAGCAGTAGCCGTGCATGGTGCCGCCGAAGTCGCAGAGCACGACGTCGCCGCGCTCGATCACGCGCGCGCTGGGATCGTGGTGCGGGCTGGCGGCGTTGCCGCCGGCGGCCACGATGGCGAAGTTGGCGCGCTCGTGGCCGCCCTCGAGCATGCGCTCGACCAGCTCACGGTGGACGTCGAGCTCGCTGCGCCCGGCAAACGGGCGCTCGCGCATGGTGCGCGCGACGTCGTCGACCACCGCGGCCGCGGCCCGGAGCGCCGCGACCTCGACCGCGTCCTTGACCACGCGCAACGGCCCGGTGACGTCGGTGGCGCGGCGGAACGAGACCGCGGGCAGCGCGCGCTGGAGGTCGAGCACGAAGCGCGCCCAGGTGTGGTCGCCGATCGCAGCCGACGTGGTGTCGGGCGCAATGCCGGTCACCAGCCCGGCGACGATCTCGATCGGGTCGTCGGTCTCGTCCCAGGTGAAGAGCTCGAACGCGTCGGGCTGCTCGACCACGCGCGGAGCCTCGAGCGTCGGCACCACCAGCACCGCATCGGCGTCGACCGGCACGACGAGCATGGTGAGGCGCTCGAGCGGCATCGCCTCGTAGCCGGTGAGGTACGGCAGATCGGCCCCGGTCGAGAGGAGGAGCACGTCGACGCCCAACTCCCGCATGCGCGCCCGCGCCCGCGCCAGACGCTCCGCGTAGATCGTCACCCGGTCCCAACCGTTCTGGCGTCGAATTCACGCGCTCCGGCGCGGGAATTCGACGCCAGAACGGGGTTGGTTGTCGCTCTCTTGGCGTGGTAGCTGGAGCGGACGAGCGGTCCCGCCTCGACGTGACGGAACCCGAGGCCCTCGGCGTACGCCCCGAGCTCCGCGAACTCCTCGGGGGTCCACCAGCGCGCCACCGGCAGGTGCTGGCGCGACGGGCGCAGGTACTGGCCCAGGGTGAGCACGTCGACGCCCACGTTGCGCAGATCGGCGATCGCGCCGCGCAGCTCGTCGGCCGTCTCACCCATGCCCAGGATGATGCCCGATTTCGTGAGCAGACCCGCATCCGAAGACCGCGCCAGCAGCGCCAGCGACCGGGTGTACGCGGCCGACGGGCGGGCCGCGCGGTGGAGGCGGGCGACGGTCTCGAGGTTGTGGTTCAGCACGTCGGGTGCGGCGGCGAAGATCTTGTCGAGCGCCTCGGTCGAGCCCTTGCAGTCGGGGATGAGCACCTCCACCCGGGTGGTGGGGCTCACCGCGCGCACCGCGTCGATGGTGGCGACGAACCCGGCGGCGCCGCCGTCGGGGAGGTCGTCGCGGGCGACGCTGGTGATGACCGCGTGCTCGAGTCCGAGGGTGGCGACGGCGTCGGCGACGCGGCGGGGCTCGTCGGGATCGAGCGGGAACGGCTTGCGGGTGTCGACCAGGCAGAAGCCGCACGCACGGGTGCAGCGGTCGCCCAGGATCATGAACGTCGCGGTGTGGTCGGCCCAGCACTCGTAGATGTTGGGACAGCCGGCCTCCTCGCAGACGGTGTGGAGTTCGAGCTGCTGCACGAGGCGCTTGGTCTCGCGGAAGTTGACGCCGAGATCGGCCTTGACCCGCATCCACTCCGGTCGGCGCGTGCCGGGGCCGTCGACCGACTCCTGCACGCCGGCCTCGGCCAGGCGACCGAGCAGCCGCACCGGCGCGTCACCGGTGGCGGGGTCGTGCCGCGCACCGTCGTCGCCCTCCATCGCGGCGCGGGTGAACGCGCTCAGGTCGTCGGGATGCTCGCGCCACACGACGTCCTGGCGCTCCACCGTGTCCGCACCGAACCGAGCCGAGAACTGGGCGACGACCGCGTCGACGACCGCGCGCAGCTCCGGAGCCTCGCCGAGGAGCGCGGCCATCGACGTGACGCCGCGGTCGCGGATCCCGCACGGCACGATGTGGTCGAACATCGTGAGATCGGGATCGACGTTGAGCGCGAAGCCGTGACGGGTCCGGCCACGCGCCACCTTCACGCCGATGGCGGCGATCTTCGCGTCGCCCACCCACACGCCCGTGTAGCGCGGCTCTCGGTGGGCCTCGATGCCGAAGCCGGCCAGCGCGCCGACGAGCACGTCTTCGAGCCGGCGTACGTAGGCGACCACGTCACGCAGGCCGTCGCGCCACTCGGGCAGCGTGACGATCGGGTACCCGACCAGCTGGCCCGGTCCGTGGTACGTGACGTCACCACCGCGGTCGACCTGCACCAACTCCGCACCGACGGAGGCCGGGGGCACGAGGACGTGCGCGGGGTCGGCGGTGGTGCCGAGCGTGTAGACGTGCGGATGCTCGAGGAGCAGCAGGTAGTCGTCGACTGCGCGCGCGTGGAGCGCGCGCTGCAGGCGGTCGGCTTCGCCGTAGGGCACCCGACCGAGCCAGCGCGCCCGGAGCATCAGTCGAGCTCGTCTTCCCAGTCGTGCTGCTCGAGGACGGCGCGCATCCCGCGCAGGAAGGCGGCGGCGTACGCGCCGTCGAACGCGCGGTGATCCCACGTGAGGACGAGCAGCCCGGTGTGGTGGATGGCGATGGTGTCGTCGCCGTCGGGTCCGGTGACGACGACCGGTCGCTTCTTGATGCCGTCGGTCGACAGGATCGCCACCTGGGGCTGGTTGATGATCGGCAGAGTGGCGTAGGTGCCGAACGGGCCCGGGTTGGTGATGGTGAACGTGCCGCCGAAGACGTCGTCGGGTACGAGCTTCTTGGTGCGGGCACGCTCGGCCAGGTCGTGCACTTCACGGGCGATGAGCCGCAGGCGCTTCCCGTCGACGTCGCGGATCACCGGGGCCACGAGACCTTCGAAGTCGAGGTCGACGGCGATCGAGAGGTTGACGTCGTGGTGCACGATCAGGGCGTCGTCACCGACACTCGCGTTGACCTTCGGGAACTCGCGCACCGTGTCGCCGAACGCGCGGGCGATGAACGGGAGGTACGTGAGCGAGAAGCCCTCGGAGGCCTTCCACGCGGCGCGGTGCGCGGCGCGGACGCGTTCGACACGCTCGAAGTCGACCTCGACCGAGGTGTACACGTGCGCGCTCGTGGCGAGCGACTGCACCATGTGCTCGGCGGTGCGACGGCGCATGTTGTCGAACGGGATCACCTCGTCACGCGCCGCACGCGCGCCAGCCGCGGCCGGCGCGGGAGCAGGGGCCGTCGGCGCGGGGACCCGGGCCGGAGCCGTGGGTGCAACCGTCGCCGCCGGTGCCGGTTCCGGT